>NZ_WUEH01000014.1 GCF_010468615.1 Pseudodesulfovibrio sp. JC047
TTCGAGTGGATAACGGGACCCCGTTTGCTGGACATGGCGCTGGAGGACTTTCTCAATTGAATATTCTGTGGCTCAGACTAGGAATTGATGTGGAATTTATAAAGCCTGGGAAACCGCAACAAAATGGTGCTCATGAAAGGATGCATCGTTCATTGAAACAGGAGATTCGCAAAGGGAAAAATATGCGTCAGCAGCAACGAATCTTTCGATCTTGGCGGCGAATTTATAATCACAAGCGAGAGCATGAATTTCTTGGACAACAGGTCCCAGCAAGTTTGTATACTCTCTCAGACAGAAAGTATCCACCTGTCATTCCTGACTTTTCGTACACAAATATCCATAGTGTCCGACGGGTGAAATTCAATGGTCAAATCAAATGGCAAGGGAAACGGCGTTATATAAATCAGGGATTGCGGGGTTGTTCAGTTGGATTGTTGGAGAATAGAAATGGCGACATGAACGTCTACGCTGGATCAGTATTGTTGGGTGTGCTCAAAAACTCCGACTCCAGGGGCCTAATCAGGCCCCTGGAGTCGGAAGAGCGGTGGTAAAAGTGTTACCCATGTACCCGGACAAAAGTGTTACCCATGTTCCGGGTTGCACAGGTTGATTTTTTGAATTTATTTGCTCAAAAGCATATCCCTATGTACTTTTTGGGTGCTTCAGGAAAGTTTCGCTTGCGTCAGACTCTATTAAAAAGTTGGGGCAAGACAACGCACTTGAGGAAAGATTGAATATCTACGGACTCCCCGGTGGGGGAAAAGGGAAGTTTTTAGAAGCACAAAAAATAATATTGCTATCACGTTTGGTCATCAAGGAATATATGAAGAAATGTTTTATAATAATTTCTTTGTTTATGATTTGGATTCGATGCCTTATGACTAATTTTGTGTGCCAGACGAGTATCTTTTAGCATATAATGGCGATGACATTTTTAAACTGAATGAGAATTCCCCCGGTTCTGCCGGAGGACCCCAAAAGTTTGACTTTTACAGGAGTAGAATAAAGCTTCCCCTGATGAGCTGCTCGTAGTGAGCACAGAAGAGGCTTAAATGAAGAGTAAGTCGAGCCTATGTCACACACGATGGGACTGCAAGTATCATATAGTTTTGATTTCCAAATGTAGGCGAAAAGTATTGTATGGAAGGCTGCGAACGTATTTAGGTGATGTTTTCCACAAGCTCGCCAACCAACGCGAAAGTGAAATATTGGAAGGGCTTTTGTGTAAAGATCATGTGCATATGCTGATCGTTATTTCGCCTAAATATTCAGTTGCGCAAGTAGTAGGTTTCATAAAAAGAAAAGAGTGCCATTTGTATTGCTCGTGAAGTTCAGAATCGAGCACGAGGATTTGTAGGGCAGAGCTTTTGGGTGCGTGGGTACTTTGTATCAACCGTAGGTCGCTATGAAAAAGTCATCCGTGAATACATCCAGAAGCAAGAGGAAAATGATAAGCGAATTGAGTAATTAAAGCTCCAGATGTAATCCAAAATAAGTCGCTTCGAGCGGCTCAGGGAATCAAGCCCCCGGCTTTGCCGGGGGCTTGAATGACAAACAGATAGTTGGCAGAGCGGGGGGGGCAATGAAATTGAACAAAAGTTTTATCAACTACGATAACCAAATGAGAAAAGAACCATGATTGATACACGAAACAAATTTGGAACGAAGTATTGCGTTGGCAATGGTGTGGAAATAGGTGCCGGAGTCTGCCCGACAGAAGTTCATCAAAGCTCTACGGTTGTGTATGTTGACAAACAGTCACCTGAGGGACTGCGACAATACTTTGGTGTTGACCAGGTGGTTGAGGCCCAGAGCATCCAATCCATTGCGAATCAGGAATTTGATTTCGTCATTGCTAATCACGTCCTGGAACATTGCTCCAACGTAATCAAGGAACTCCTGAAGTGGATCAAGCTTCTCCGAAGTGGGGGGACTCTCTTCATCACACTTCCGAATCGTCACCTTACTAATGATAACATGCGTCTTCTCACTCCTCCGACGCATTTCATTCTGGACTATTTATATGGTGCTTCGGATAGCGATTTTGAGAGCCGTGAACATATTGGCAGTTTCCTCTGGTCCTGGAACGATGTGGGCGGATTGCAAGGGATGACCAAAACTGACGCGGCCACTGCCGTTCAGGCAGCCATGCATGCTGATGAAAATGATCTCCATTGGCATGTGTTCAATCACCAGACCATGATGTTCGTGGTGAACCTTGCTGCGGTGCTTTCTGGAAAGGAAGTGGACGTACTCGAGTCTATCAATGGCTTTAAGGCCTCGTCCGAACACGCCTTGGTGGTCCGGCTGACTAACTCAGAAAAGGGTGCCGAAATTCGCGCTAACTTTTTTACATTAAAGAATACACTTCGTAGCACGGTTTACGATACCGCAATGGAGCTTCTGGACGGCAGCATAACCCACGGGCTGACCAAGGATCACGCTGGTAAGCTTTTTGAGGTTTCAGAAGGCAAGATGCGCTGGGTACAGCATCCTAATGAGCTAGTTGTCATGGGACTTGATCACGATGACTACACCTATGTCGAGGTGACCGATAGCGAAGCTCGCCTACTGGTGAAGCCTCCCTGTAGCCGTACTGAAGCAATCTCGAGCCGGCTTGAGGTATATCGGAATAAGAAAGGCATTGAGTTGTCTCCTGGGGCCGCTCCCCTTCTCATGAAAGAAGTATTCGATGTGCTGTATGCAGACAGGTTTGATCATTTTTCAAACGATGACAGGCATTATTTTGATGCTGCTCCTATAGAAATCGACGTTGTTCTTGGAGAGTCTTTGATACATGAGGTAATGGAGAAGGGTATATATTACTACTTTGTATCGAGTCATGTCATTGAGCATATTCCTGATTTTATTCAACATTTTATTTCTATTCGGGATGTGCTTGTCGATGGTGGAAAAATTGTAATGTATGTTCCTGACAAGAGATATACTTTCGACACCCTTCGCCCCGTTACTACTGTTGAAGATATTGAGTGTGCACACGCTGAGAAGTTGCGCATACCTAGCCGTGAGATGGCAATTGATTGTTACCATCTTTCCGACTTCGACGTGACTGCGGAAGGACTGTGGACTGGTACCTGCACTGCGAAACCGTGCCTTTCTCTGGAAGAAGCGCAGAATCTTGTTGATCAGAAGGGCCTGGAAAACATTGACTGCCATTGTCACACGTTTACGCCGGAAAGCATTCGTCTCTTACTGGACCACGTGATCGCCCACTATGTCAACGAGTTGCGTGTCGTAGAGATAACTGAGACTCCGCATTTCATGAATGAGTTCATAATAGAGCTTGAATTAGGTAAGAATTAGGGCCGACGGCCTCCCGATGTGCTATAGCTTGGATACAGATGTAGTCGGCAGCCTGAGATAAACAAAGAGAGTAGATTATGTGTGGTTATGGTGGATGTGTTTGGAAAAACGGAATAACGCCCTCATATGCCGAGAATATGACGTCCAAAATGGGAAAACAGTTGCAGCACCGTGGCCCCGATGATGTTGGGACGGTGATAGGAGCTGGGTTCTCCGTAGTCCACAGACGCCTAGCTATCATCGATATTGCCAGCGGCCAACAGCCAATGTTTTCTGACGATCGGCAGGTCGGCATTGCCTATAATGGTGAAATCTACAATTATCAGGAATTGCGGATAAAGCTCGAAGCAAAAGGATTTACCTTCAAAACCAATAGCGACACCGAGGTGTTTCTTGCGTTGTTTTTGTCCGACGGATATGACTCGTTTGACCAGCTGAATGGTATGTTCACCGCGTTTATCTGGGACTTTCGCGCTGGTTCGGAAGGAGAATTTCATCTCGTACGCGACCATTTGGGTGTGAAACCACTTTATGTCTATGAAGACGATGAAAAGATATTGTTCAGCAGCGAGCTTAGAGCTATTATCAATGCAGAACGCGTTGATCTTGAGCCAAACGTTGAAGGGCTTGCTTCGTATTTTACCTATCGCTACTGTCATGCTCCGTACACTCTTTATAGGAATATTCGCCGAGTTGAGGCTGGGACTTTTCTGAGAATTCGCCATGGCAAGGTAAGCAACTGGTGTTATTGGGATATCCCGGCATCAATGGAAACGGATATTTCAGTCCAGGAAGCCGCATCGGAACTTAGGCAGCTTTTGAAGGATTCCGTGCAAGGCCAGCTCATGTCCGAAGTCCCGGTGGGGTGTTTTCTCAGCGGAGGTCTTGACTCAAGTGCTGTTGCCGTACTTTGTTCCGAACTTGGTGCCAAGCTACTTTCGTTCAATATCGGCTTTCCTGATCTCAATGAATTCGAATTCTCTAACCGTGTTGCGGAAAAGTACGAACTGCCGCACCTGACGATTGAAACGACACCAGCCGAGATTGCTGAAAGGTTTGAACGGGTTGTCAGCGCAATGGACGATCCAATAGCCGACCCGGCCTGCTTCCCGCTGCACATCCTGTGCGACTACGTCAAGCAGCATGTAACGGTTGTCCTGTCTGGAGAGGGAAGCGACGAGATGTTGGGGGGCTATCCGCAGTATAAGCGAACACTTGACCGTATTCCCGATTCGTCGGGCACTCTTTTTGATCATTTCAGGGAATACAGTTGGTATTTCAACCGTCGTGTTTTGCCTCTGTCGGAATCTGTTGCTCCTTATTCATTGTGGGGTCACAAGAAGTATTTTACAGAACGCCCCGTGCTGGAAGGGATGCTCACCTATGATATGAAGACATGGTTCCCCGAGAATCTGATGGCAAAGGCTGACAAGATTCTCATGTCCCAGTCCCTTGAAGGACGCTTCCCCTTCGTTTCCAAGAAAATTGTTGAATTTATGGGACGTCTTCCTGAGGAATGTAAGATCAATAACAATGGTGAGAAGTACATACTAAGGAAGGCGTTTGAAAAGGATCTCCCCAAGTCCGTGCTGACTCGCCCTAAAATGGGCTTTTCAGTTCCCGTGTCGGACATGGTTACAGAAATGAAGGACACGGTGTATGATCTGTTGAACACTAGCAGGAGAGGGCGTTTCGAGAATGTTCTTGACCACAATGTGCTGGAGCAAACATTTAATGATCATTATTCTGGCAAATATACTGATCCGCTATGGGTTTGGACATGTCTTGTTTTGTTGCAATGGGTGGAGAGCAATTAGGCGTAAGGTGATCATGAAGCCCATTTTCTCAATTGATGAACAGTGAATAAACGAATTGGATAGTAGTATCCCATCCAAGCATCGGGCACGGCAAGAAGGTGCGCTTATATTGGAAACGACACATATGAAAGTAGTCATAAGAAGAATAATTTTGTCCATCATCGGTTGGATCCCTAAGAAGTATATCCGGATGTGCTTTGGTGGTGCTATTGCTAATGTCTTGATAGATGATTCCAAGCTGCTTCAGTTGACTAAGGATAGATTTTATGGGTGTTACCAGGCAGTCAACACACACCCCATGACTTATTCCAAAGATGACAGCAATATTGTTGACTCGGCTTCCATCCTCTATCAATCATTTCAAAGATTAGATGGAGAAAAAGTAGTCCTATTGGCTCACTGGGATCCCATTGGCATTGTAGATGACTATGTCCTTTATTACGCAGCGTCCTTCAAGGAGATGGGGTTTACCGTTTTCTTGTGCTCGGCCCATAACGTTAAGTTAACCAGCCAAATCAAGGATACTTTTGATTGCGTTTTATGGCGAAAGTGTGACGGGTACGATTTTACGAGCTGGAAGGCTGCTTTTGATTTGCTTCCAACGCTTTATTTAGCTTCTCAGATAACAATTACCAACGACAGTATTTTTGCTCCCTTGCACCCGCTTAATGATGTTTACAGTGAAATGCGCAAAGGGGGGTCAGATTTTTGGGGGCTCAGTTTTAGCGAAGAGCGGTGCGTCCCACATATCCAAAGTTATTTTGTAGTTTTTAACGAGAATGTCGTTAAAAGTCAGTTCTTCAAGCTTTTTTGGGACAAGATAGATACCCAAGCGGATAAGCAAAAGGTCATCGCTCAGAATGAACTGTTCCTTACCCAATGGTTGACAGGTTGCGGATTTACCGCTGGCGCATATGTTCCACACACTTTTTTCAATAACCCAATGATTCTCGGCCCGATTTATCTGTATTGGAAAGAGTTGATTCGAGACTATAACTTCCCCGCAGTAAAACGGCATATTTTTCTGAACCAACTGTGGTGGATTGATACAGCAGGCTGGCGTGAAGAATTGCAGAAAACAGGCTATCCGGCAAATTTTATCGAGTCATACCTTCACAGACGGGAGAAGCCTTCTGACTAAAACGATCACTGCCGAAAACGCATCCCTGGTTTCTATTGGCCGTAACGTTTTTCCTTGATTCAGGGGCAATTCGAATGTGAGTTTAGAAGTAATGGGATGGACCCGCCCCTTGATAAGCTCTTTGGCTTTTCATCGGGGTCAGCCTAAGCTGCCACCAAGCTTGTACATGACGTACAAGCTCAAACGTAAGGAAGCGGGTCCAATGAAAGATATTACCACCATCGGCATTGATCTGGCAAAAAACGTTTTTCAACTTCACGGGATAGACAACAAAGGCAATGTCGTTTTGAAGAAACGGCTCAATCGACGTAATGTCCTATCATTTTTGGTGAATATGGAACCGTGCCTCATTGGTATAGAGGCTTGTTGTGGTTCTCATTTTTGGGCTCGTGAATTGAAGAAGTTAGGTCACGAGGTTCGCCAAATGCCACCGCAATACGTAAAACCCTACGTCAAAACCAACAAAACCGATGCAAATGACGCTGAAGCGGTTTGCGAAGCTGTGACCAGGCCCAACATGCGGTTTGTTCCAACAAAAAGTGAAGAGCAGCTTAACCTTCAAGCTCTGCATCGCATCAGAGAACGTTTGATCAGAAATAGGACAAGTCTAACCAATCAAATCAGAGGGCTATTATTGGAAGCTGGAATTTCAGTGCCGCAAGGGGTGGCCAAGTTACGCAATGTCTTGCCTGAGATCTTTGAAGATTTATCCAATAGGCTGACATTGATTGAACGAGACTATCTCTCTGATCTATATACAGAATTAGTCGATTTGGATGGCAAAGTTCTCAAATATGAAAATCAACTGCAAATCTTATGTGGCCAATCTGCTGAATGCCAAAAGTTACTGACAATACCTGGCATTGGATTGTTGACAGCAATCGCCTTGGTTTCTGCTATCGGAGACGCTCATGCCTTCAAAAATGGTAGACAACTGGCAGCGTGGGTAGGTCTGACTCCTCGCCAACATTCTTCAGGAGGGAAAGATCGGCTGATGGGTATTAGCAAAAGAGGTAACAGTTACCTCAGGAAGCTACTTGTCCATGGGGCCAGAAGCGTAGTCTATCGATGTCGAAATAAAGATGACTGTCGCAGTAGATGGCTTGCAGAGATTGAAGATCGGCGAGGAATAATGAAAGCAACTGTGGCTCAAGCAAATAAGGCTGCACGGATTGTCTGGGCTGTCCTGACAAAGGATGAAAAATATCGTCAGGCAGCATAGCCAAAGAATGAACTTCTAAGAAGATGCCCAAGAGATAGCTGACGGCAAACAGGTCAGACAGGCTTCCGAAAAACCTGTTGGACCCACTGGTTGAACAAACCGAAGAAGTGATGAGGATTGGAAGCGCGGATTCCCATCAAGGCCAGAGCGACAAATTGCTCATAAACAGGCCGAATATATGACTGCATCTGATTCTTGTTTGTCTGAAAAAATCTCTTGCCATCGGGGCGGGTCCATCCCATTACTTCTACTTTACAGAGAATTCAATTCTGTGTAAGCGTTCTGTTGATAATGAAACTGATTTTCAACTTCACAAAAAGCAAGAACGTGAGGCTTGAGTCGGGGTGTGGTTGAGGGAAGCGTCGGTTGGAGTCTTTTTATGTGGTGGGTGTGGGAGTGAATATGGGAATGAGAAGCTTGATTGGAGCGATAATGCTGGCGGTGACGCCGGTTGTTGCCTGTGGGGCGGCGTCGCCCGAAACCGTGCATGAGGCCATGACCAACGCGGTCAGAGTCGAGGCCAAGGCGCAGGAAGAATATGTCCGGTGGACTGACACCAAAAGCGAAATGGCTGATGACATTCGGGATATGAAGGCTATGGATGACTGGCTGAAATTTCAATCCGACAAGTACACGAAATACATCGCGAAACAACGCGCAGTCATTGCCGAATTGGAACGTCGGAAGGAAGAGGCCAAGCGGATTTGCATGGAACTTGAACCGTTTCTCGAAACCGTGGTTGGTTCGTTGGATGAATTTGTTGCCAATGATCTTCCCTTCTTGCCTGAAGAAAGGCAACAGCGTTTGCGTTTTTTGCACTCGTCGTTGGACGATTATCGATTGAGCCTTGGAGAAAAGTTACGCCGCGTTTTCGAGGCGTTGCTGATTGAGATGGAGTATGGGCGGAACGTTTCCACAACGAGTCGCGAACTGATGCTCGATGGTACCCCCACACAGGTTTCCATTTTCAGACTTGGCCGGACCGCGTTGTTTTATCAGGCCATCGACGGGTCTGTCGCCGGTGTCTGGAATACGGCCTCTCAATCCTGGGAGCCGCTTGAGCAGGACTTTGCCCGAACATTACGACGCGCGCGGGACATGGCCGAACGGAAACGCGCTGTTCAGCTTCTTGAGTTACCCATGGGAGTCGCCCGATGAAATCGTTTATAATGACCTGTGTCACACTGATCCTTGTTGCCTCTCCTGTTTTTGCGCAAGAATGGCAGCAGGTGGCACAACAAGTGACCGCTGTTGCTGGGCAGGCGCAGGAAAATGCGCGTGAGACCCGGGCGATTATTAAACGTGAACGCGTAGAGATTTCCAAAGAAAAAAATAGTTTGAAACACGCTATCGCCAGCAAACAGAAAACGTTTGATGCGCTCAAGATTCAATATGAGGATTTGCTGGAGCGTGAAAAAACCTTGAATGAAGAGCTCGCGAGTCAGGCTCATGAATTGAAAACTATTGATGGAACCATTCGCACGGCGGCAAAGCAGGCCCGCGATGCTTTTCATGAGAGTCTGACCACACCGGAGTTTCCCGAGCGTGAAACCGTGCTTGCCGAAGTGCTTCAGCCAGAGAAATTTCCCGGTCTCAAGGGGATTCAGTCGTTATTGCAACTCTATCTTGGTGAGCTTCAGGCCTCGGGGGCCGTGGTGCGCCGCGAGGGGAATTTCATCGGCGCGGATGGCACGGATATAACCGGCGTTCTTGTGCGTATTGGAACCTTTACCATGGCGTATCGGTTGCCGGATGGATCGCTTGGGTTTCTGCGTCCAGAGAGCGATGGCCGTCGTTTGGTCGCTGTCCAGGGCGATCTTGGCTGGAAGATTTCTGGAGTGATGAATGACTATTTTGACGGTGAGAGCGATGTTTTTCCCGTGGATATTTCCAACGGCGCGGCCTTGGCTCGATTGGCGCAGGAACAGAAGGGCGTGTACGAATGGTTGAGTGCCGGAGGGTTGCTTGTCTGGCTGATCATTCTGGTTGGGATGATTGCTCTGGTGCTGGTTGGTGAGCGGTTTTATTCGTTGAGTCGTATTCGGGGCAATTCTGATCGTAACATGGCTGTTATTTTGAAAATGGTGAATTCCGGACAGTGGAATGAATGCCTGCAATTTTGTCGAGAACAGTCGCATTACCCGACGTGTCGTATCATCGGCCACACCTTGAAGTATGTGGGGAATACGCGTGAGATCATCGAGAACGCATTTCAGGAGGGGCTACTCAAGGAACTGCCCATGCTGGAACGGTTTCTGCCCACCTTGAACGTGTTGGCCGCTGTGGCCCCCCTGCTTGGATTGCTTGGGACCGTGACCGGCATGATCAATACCTTTCAGATTATTACCGTGTACGGTACCGGCGATCCGCGCATGATGTCCGGAGGCATTTCCGAAGCCCTTGTCACTACGCAACTCGGTTTGGCCGTGGCCGTTCCCATCATGATTTTGCATCATATCCTTGAGCGGCGAGTGGATCGAATCATTGGTGACATGGAGGAGAAGGGAACCGGTTTTGCCGTGGCTCTGATGAAACTCGGCAAGATCAAGACGCGGGAGGAGTTCGATGCAGCTGCCTAATCTCATGGAGCGTATGGCCGAGTATTTTCAGGCCGGTGGTGATATCATGCTGCCGTTGTTCATGTTGTCCCTGATCATGTGGACGCTGGCACTGGTCAAGGGACTGCGTTTTTTGCGGGAACGCCGCCGTGAACATTCGCCTGAGCACAGCCTCAATCTGTTTCAGGGAGAGAGCAGCGTGTGCAAGGCGGGGCTGGCTCAATGGCAATGGGATATACTGACCCAGTACATGGAGCAGCGATGTGACGACCCCGAATTGAACCGGGAAATGCTGGATGTCATTCGTATGCGTCAGGAAATCAAGGCCATGCGGTATATTGGCACTATTCTGCTGCTGGCGGCCGTGGCTCCGTTGCTCGGGTTGCTTGGGACCGTGACCGGCATGATTACCACCTTTGATGTCATTTCCGAATTCGGGACAGGAAACGCCCGTGCCTTGGCATCGGGCATTTCCGAGGCTCTGATAACCACGCAGAGCGGATTGGTCGTGGCTGTTCCCGGCCTGTTGCTCGGTGGATTCCTGTTCCAGCGTGCCAGCAAGCTCAAAGGGCGCATGGAACTTTTTTGCATCGGGTTGCAGGAGCAAACACAAGGCACGGTGGGGTAGGCGATGAAAAGTATCCGATTTGCACGCGGTGCCCGATCCCGTCGAAGCGAGATCAATATGACGCCGCTGATCGACATGGTGTTTATCCTCTTGATTTTCTTTATCGTGACCACGAGTTTTGTGCGAGAATCCGGTGTTGATGTACAGCGTCCGTCAGCTCAGTCCGCAGAGACCAAGGAAAAGGCGAATGTCCTGCTGGGGTTGACCAGTGAAGGACAGATCTTTGTTGAAGGTAGGCCGCTTGATATTCGATCCGTGCGTGCCTACATGGAGCGATTTCTTGCAGAGACACCGGACGGGTCCGTGGTGATCGTGGCTGACACGAAAAGCATGACCGGCAATGCGGTTCAGGTGTTGGATCAATGCCGGTTGGCCGGAGTCAAGAATATCAGCCTTGCGGCCAGGAAGCAGTGATGATTCAACCTCGTCGAGGAGCCGGAGAATTCATGGCCTCGTGTCTGGGGGCATTGCTTATTGCCGGCCTGATGTATGTGGGGGTGCTGATGTTGAACGACGCGCCGATTCCCGAGGGAACGCAGATGGTCGAAGGGGCCATTCGTTTGGCCCAGCCGCAGCGTGACAAGCCTGTGCAGGAATTGCAGCGCAAGCAGCTCGACACGGTTGATCCGCCTAAACAACTGCCCAGACAGTTCACGAGCCGTGCGAAAAAACGGCCAACCAAGCCCGTCCTGTCGGCGAGAACACCTGCTTTTTCGGCGGATATGCACCCCGGTCTGACCGGTGGAATCGCCATGCCGTCAGGGAATTTCGGGTCCATCGGATTTTCCATGGATGAGGTGGACGATATCCCGCAGGTGGTGCGGAGCATCCCGCCTGTGTATCCTTATGCGGCCAAGCGGAACAGGGTGGAGGGCAAGGTTGTTGTTCGCCTGCTCGTCACGGCCAAGGGAACACCGGAGCATCTGTCCATTGAATCCTCAACTCCGGAGGGCGTGTTTGACAAGGCTGCTGTAAATGCGGCGAAACGGTGGCGTTTTCAACCGGGCAAATACAAGGGCGAAGCCGTGGACACGTGGGTGTTGCTTCCCTTTATTTTCGAGCTGACCCAATGAATATGAAATATATTTTTCCCTTTTTCATGGTTGTTCTGATGCTGACAGGCTTTGCTCATGCCGAAGACCGGCTTCCTCCCATGGCGCGGCAAACTTTGCATACGGCGCAGATTCATATGGATAATGAACGATTTGACGAGGTCGTGTCGGTTTTACGGACATACATGGCCTCGACAGATGAAATCATTCCGGCCCCGGTGTACATCATGTTGGGTGGGGCGCATTACAGAAACGGGCACGCCCGGGAGGCGTACACGGCCTTCATTGAAGGCCAGGCCGTGTGGCCGCGTCATGAAATGCTGGTTCGTAATTGTGCCGTGCTTTGCTACGAGCTGGACCGATTCAAGGACGCGGGCAAGTTTTTTGAAAAAGCGTATGCCCTGACCGATCCGCTTGAGCCGTTATTGTTGTTTCAGGCTGGCTCGGCGTATTATGGAGGCGAGGATTTTAGTGCATCTTCATTGGTCATGGATCGATTGATGGCTCCCTCTCAACAGCCCAAAAAGGAGTGGGTACGTCTCGCGATTCATGCCCATCTTCAGGCGGGGCATCCGCACAAGGCCGAGAAAATGTTGCACCGGTTCCTTGCTGAGAATCCTGACGAGGGACCGTATTGGGAATTGCTCGCCAAGCTCCATCTTGATCGGGAAGAATATGAAGAGGCCGCCGGTGCGCTGGAGATATGCTATCGGCTTCGCGACCCCTCACAGCGAGAGCTTGAACGGTTGGCCTCTCTTTATCATTATTCCAACGCGCCACTCATGGCCGCAGCCACGCTCCGTCGTGCGTATTGTGGTACAACCGAGACACCTCAGTTTGAAAAAATAGCCTTTCTTTGTGCCTCGGCAGGTCGTCTGGATGATGCGGTGCAGACGATTGCTCGCTGTCCCTATTCCGTTGAACGAGCGGAAAAGCAGGGTCGGTTCTTGTATCAGGGCCGTCGTTTTGACGACGCAACAACGGTGTTTCAAGACGTGCTGCATCACGAGAGCAAGGCCGGGGAGAGTCGATTCTTTCTCGCCATGTGTGCTTGGGAACGACGCGATTGGAAGGGTGTCAAAGAACATTTGTCCAGATTGCGCGGGAATCCGGCGTTTGCCAATCGTCTCAAGGGACCGCTCCAGATCATTGAAGATATGGAAACTGTTCGTGCTGAATTGCGTGAATAGGCAGAGAGTCTCGCTCGTTCATGAAAAAGCCCTGATTCATGGTGAATCAGGGCTTTTCTTGTGGGGTGGAGGACTTTTCCCCGACGTGTTTGGACTTCGCTGAGAATGGCTGGTTCAAAACGTCAACGCTCTACTTATGGGCTTGTGCATACTTGATACAATCTATTGTTATATATTTATTACCTAAGGGGTATGTTTTCATTGTATTGACATTCATTTATCGATCGCATAGTAGTTGTTTTGATGGATATAGTATATCCTTCATGTTGTATTTTATTGTATACTGCTTGGGTTTTGAATGGTCAGTATTTTATGGTTTGAACAATCTGTATCAATTCACCAAATCAAGGAGAAGGTTATGAAACGATTGTGGACTGTGTTTATTGTACTCGCCCTCACATGTTGTTGTGCTGCTGTTGCTTTCGCAGAGGAAGATCTTCGTGCGAACGAGAAAGCGTTTCATCAGGAAATCTCGAAGCTGGTGCCTGCCGACAAAGTCGTGACCATTGAACAGTTCAAGGGTATTCATGAAGAAATCCTGGCCGGAAAACGGAAGGCCTATATCATCGATTGCCGGACCCATCCTGAATTCTATGCTTTCCATATTGAAGGTTCAGACCATATTCACGCCGGTCACATGTACACCATTCCCAAGAAGATTAAAGATCCTAACGCCGAAATATACTGCCTGTGCCGGACCAACCACCGCAGCTTCTATGTTGGTGGTTTTCTGTATAAATACGGCTATACCAATGTGCATGTCGTCGATGGCGGCCTTGTTGGTTGGGTCAAGGCCGGTAATCCTGTGGTGAATCAGTTTGCCGGAAAATTCGTGGTCATCGAGTACCACAAGAACTTTGACGAAGCTGGCAAGTACCGCGTGCGTGAGTTCCACCCGTACTAAGTCGGTGAGATGTGACATGGCGCATGGTGAAACACTGTGCGCCCAAGAAACCATGTGTGATTGAAAAAAGCATATTCACGAGATTTGACGGTTTTTGATTGAGGAATGGCAGGATTCCGGCATGAAATATTCCGGTTGTGCAGAGGCTTTTCGTGGTGGTTCCTGCGGATTTTTTGTTGATGAACTGTCGAAATACGCTCGGGAATGTTGAATGGTACATGGTCACCGCGTTATCAAGGGGCACTGAGCCTGTGGCGGGTGCCCCCTTTGTGTTGTAAAGAGGGCGGTTCAGTCTTTTTTGCTGCATTGAGACATGATGTCCGTGTACAATCGAACAAGGATTATTGCTCATGTATTGGATTCGCATCACTTCCACGTTGTTGTTCCTGCCGTTACTCTCATTTTTTACGCCGTCATCGGTCCTGGCTTCGGGATGTCTGGATTGTCATACTGATGCGGCAAAAATCAAGGAATTGTACACGCCTCCGACCGTCGAGTTCAAGGTGGACGAAGGAGAGAGCTGAGCGGGTGCGCTCCCTCCAGTTCGGAAGGAAGATATGTACAAGGGATTTGTGGTGAGCCGTGAAGCCGTCAAGGATGATCCGCACCTTGCCGAAGGGTGTTCCAGTTGCCACGCAGGTGACGAGTCCGCTTCCACGCGGGAAGACGCGCATACCGGGTTGGTCGCTCGACCGTCGGATGAGCCTGAGCGGTGTGCTGAATGTCATCCTGACATTTCAGAAAATTATTCGAAATCGTTGCATTATACTGCGTCCGGACTCAAACACGGTGTCGCACCGCGTTTTTCCGAGAAGGAAAGGAAGCAGTTTGAGAGCACGGTTTTTGAGAAGAGCTGTCGAAGCTGCCATGCGTCCTGTGGTGACTGTCATGTCAAGGGACCGCGCATCGCGGAAGTGACCACCGGGTTGCTGGACGGGCATCGATTTGTGCGCAAGGACGATGAAAAGACCTGTGGTTTTTGTCATGGTGGCCGGGTCTATCCCGAGTTCACTGGCCAGTACGGGGTCGTCAAGGACGTGCATTATGAAAAAGGCATGACCTGTACGGATTGTCATTCCATGCAAGAGATGCACGGTGACGGTACGGCCTATACCGGGCGTCGTCAGGTTGCGGATCGGCCGAATTGCAAAGAATGTCATACCCCGGCGGCAGCGGAAAAGGTCAAGGCCAGTGGTCGGAAACCTGGTCCGGACATGAATGTGTCTGACAAAGCCAAACAGGCTCACGCCGATCATGACGGGCTATTGAGTTGTCAAACGTGTCACGCGTTGTCCACGTACAAGCATTGCACTAATTGTCATTTGGGCAAGGGCGCGGAATCAAAGTCTGGATTCATTCAGGGACGGAATCCCAGCAATCCCGATCAGGTGACGACCTTGCGGACCGTTCCGGCAGCACGAGATACTTTCGCGTCTGTTGGAATTGCCATGGAAAATTATGACAAGGTTCCCAACTACTGGGACGCTGCGCCGCATGTCATTCGTAAGACAACCGAGCGTACCGGCAACTGCGTGCTCTGCCATCTCGTCAAAAATTGTTATCTGAAACCGTCAACACTGCTCAAGGATGGAGCCAAGGCCAATGAGAAGTTGGTCTATCAGCCAAAGCCCATCCCGACCAAATAGCGAAGGTTTTGAGACATTCTGAGGTCACCCTTTCGAGGGTGCCCTCAGGCTGTCGATAAAGGCCCACTTGCTGCGTTGCTGCGAAAAGGTCAGATCCTCGCGTACCCAAAGTACGCGTCGGCCCTGACCTTTTCTTGCGTCTTGCATGTGAACCTTTCTCGACAGCCTGCCGGATTGATTACAAAGGTCCACTTGCTGCGTTGCTGCGAAAAGGTCAGATCCTCGCGTACCCAAAGTGCGCGTCGGCCCTGACCTTTTCTTGCGTCTTGCATGTGAACCTTTCTCGACAGCCTGCCGGATTGATTACAAAGGCCCACTTGCTGCGTTGCTGCGAAAAGGTCAGATCCTCGCGTACCCAAAGTACGCGTCGGCCCTGACCTTTTCTTGCGTCTTGCATGTGAACCTTTCTCGACAGCCTGCCGGATTGAAGTGTGTTGAGGCTGTTCTTGTGATGGTGGCCTTTTCAGGGGGACGAACTGTGCGTTGTGAGGGACACTGACACACCCAGTGTGCGGTGGTACGCACAGTCCTGCTCAAATGGTTATTGAAGCTTTCCCGTTCAAAGTTCTTATAAAACAGTGTGTTATGATTATGTTCTGCATTGGTACGGTTCTTGTTCTATAGCTGCCATCACGTGTCATCGGACATTGAATTCAGCTACTCAGGAACAAGAGAATGAAAAACACAGTACGACTTCTGGCCATTGCGTTGGCGATCGTTTTTGCCGTGCCCATGATGGGTGTGGCTGCCAGCGATCCGCACGGATTGTCCCCGGCTGCGGATATGACTTTTTTGCCGCATCTGGCAGGCTTGAGAAACAAGGTTTTCAAGAACCAGTATGGACAAAAAAAACATGTGTCCGAAGCCATTATTTTACGCGGCAGCGAGATCAAGGACGGCGCGGCCCAAGTGCAGCCCGGCGGGTTGTTCTATCTTTCGGAAACATCACATGATGCGCGGCCGTTCATGCGCGATCCATTTTTGATTTTGGGTGAACACGCCTACCTTGTGGACATCAATTCCACCAAACGGGTCTTCACGGATTTTGCCCTGAAAAAAGGGGACCGCAAACCCCTGGGCGATACCGGCTATCGGGTGTGGTTCGATTATTCCACCGACCATTATGAAAAGCCGTATGCCGAACTGGCCGTGGTGTCGCCATCAGGCGGCTGGCCGCTTGAATTCCCCATCTCTACCGTGTTCCCCGGCCGTGAAAATGTCAGGAAACTCGCCTTGAAAGAAGGGCTGAATCCCCAGTTGCACGATTTCTATCTGGACAACACCTATTATTTCGGTGCCAGCAAGTACGTTGCCAGGTCCATTGATTTCGATCGGGCCGAATTCGCGTCCATTGAATTTCCTGAAATTACGGATGCGACATTTTCCATGCAGCGACCGATCATTCTCGAAGTTCGTCAAGAGGATTATCGGTTCTATGGCAACAAGCGCATATACGCCTTTCGTCAGCCGAATGGTTTTCTTGTGCGGGTGACCAACTTCTCAGGCAGTGAGATTCTGGCCGAAAAATTGGTCAAACCAACATCGGCACAGGAATACAAGTCCCGGATGGATGAAAAGGATTCATATCATTTGACCATCCCGGAATTGGATATGCGGGTCGAGATCGTCATGGACCCGAGTTTCCTGAAGGATTCGGATTTTGTGCCGTGGGCGACCAGCAAATCGCATGGCTATTCGACAGGGCATTTCTCCTTCGTGGTGTACCGGGGGCTTATGACCGTGAAAAATGGACAAGCATGGCCATTGGATTCCCGGTACTCCGTTGTGCTTGAGCCAAACCTCAAGACGGGGATGTTGCAGCGATTGCTCATTGAAAACAATGAGGTGATCCGTTTCGACAACGAAAACGACAGCTATGACGGCCCGGTAAAGTATTCCGATATCTGGAATCGTCCGGCATTCACGGTTGTTGCCAATGATTTTGATGATGACGTTGTGCGCAATCTCTATGTTCGAGATTATTACCTGATGCGCACGGATAACATGGTCATGTGGGATGATGAGGGCCGGACCAATCTGGATTTCTTTCTTGGATCGTCGCCGGTGCTCGAACCGATTATCGAACGCAGTTTCCTGACTCGGCTGGCCGATTCCTCCTATGGAACGGTGGTCGAAGAATCGCAATTCACGTCCTATCCCAAGGTCGTTTCCAATGCGTCATTTTATGAGCCGGATCATAGTGCGCCGTTTGTTCCCCGTCTCAAGGGGTTGATGCGCAGGACTTCCCGGAACCGAAATAAGGAACGTTTGTTGTCCGCAGAAGCCGTCATGATTCGGGGGAGTTATGTGGATTACAAGAACAACCGGATCGTAATCCCGCCGGCCGGTCTTTGCTATACCTCCCGCAATGCCCGGAATATTCGTACTCTGGCTGGCGAGTCCTTCTACTTGTTGGGCAAGCGCGCATATTTGGCCACCTTTACCTCCGGGACATTTGTTCGCAAAAATCTGAATCTGGATTTCTGGAAAAACCAACCCATGGGTGACGGAAACCTGATGTATTGGCAGGACGAGATGCTCGGTGTGCGCAACAAGGCACTTCGGTATACTGGCCAGACCTCGCTTGATGATCGGCCTGTGGCGTCCTTGTCGCTCATGAAATATTCCGGCAACCGTTGGGGGGCACATTTCTATCTCGCTCAGGGGTTCAATGAAGAGGCCAAGGCCGGCAATCGTTACTTCATGCCGGAAGTGTTCTCCGAAGGTGCGACGTACATTATCCCTGAATATATCGGGTCAAATTACGTGAAGATCAAGGAATTCGGCACACCGTCGATTCAGGCGATCAGCTACACGTTCAACAAACCCAAGGCCCATTCCATGGCTGTCGGAGAGACTGCCAAAATCGGGTCGTATCAGTTGACGCTCAACGGGTATGACCCCGAGGCCGGGACCGTGAATCTGGCCTTGCACGACGCCAAGGGGCACTTCGTTGCCCAAAAGGTGCTCGGCCCGTTGGATGCGGCTGCCAAAGAGCTGTTGCCCCAACATCAGGATGTGGCCAGAACCATGCAATTCAAGGTCGGGTCCGTCATGGCGGAACTGGACGTGAAACATCCGTTCAAAAGTGGCAAGGTCAATCTCTACTTTTTTACGGATATTCAGGAATTGGAGCGGGATACACCGTTCGAGCACGATCCACGGTTCATGGTCCGTCCGGATGTGTGCGGTCATTGTTACCAATTGAATGAAGTGCTTCTGGACAACCCGGAGACCATCATTCTGGATAAGGAACACCCCGTATACGAAGGCCCGCGCGATGAGAACGGAAAACCGTTGTTCACCATTGTCGTGGATAGCTTTGACGGCGAAATGGTCCATGCCTGGCATATCGAAACGGAATACAGGAAAAAACACTACTCGACCGAGAACCTCGCGTTTCGCCCCAGAAACAATGTCGATGTGCTGGTGGGTGTCAATGGGACCATTGAAGGCTTTTTGCGGCTTTCCATGCTGCCCCGTCTCGCCTTCAAGGACTTCTGGCGTATCGGGCAACACGCTCCCAGTGAAAAGTTGAGTGGCTCGGTGAATACCGGCGGTTCCGCCCATATTCGTCGGTAGCTGATATCTCCAAGAAAATGAGGAATAGAATGAATACTTCGAGTGCAATATTGAAGAACGAGCTGAACGGGAAGTCCTGGTTCAGTGCGCTGTACAGCCTCAAGGAAGTGCTGCCCGGCCTGGTGGCGATGTTCTGTATCGCCATCTTCAGCAACAGGTTGGTCGGGGTGCCGAATCCGTTCACGCTGCACACTCTGTTCGCGTGGCTGGACGGCGTGATCGGTCCGATCAACCATCAGCCCTTTTTCCAGATCCTGAATTCGAATTTTGTCTGGAATCCGCTGTTGCTCGGGCTGATCATTGGCAATGTCTTTGGGGTGCCGGACAGTTGGAAGCGCGGTCTGTCATATATCCACCTGCTCATGCCATTGGGAATCATCATGCTGGCTCCGCACTTCATGGTCGGACACGCCTTCAAGATCGGTGTGCTCCCCATCCTGATCTGTACCGGTTCCCTGTTCCTGACCGCTACGGTCACCCTGTGGGTGTCCCGATTGCTGAAGCTGGACGATCGGCATGGGGCGGTCATTGCAGGTGGCCTGTCCACGGGTGACCCGCATGTCTGCGCCATCCTCATGCCCCTTGTCAAAGCCAAGGGCGGACAGGTCGTCAATGCTTTTGTCGGAATCATCGTCTTTGGTCTGATCGCCATGCAGATTCTACCCATTGTGGGTGATCTGGTGGGGATCCCGGCCAAGTATTTCGGACTGGCTTCGGTGGTTGGTGTTGGAAATGGTGCGCAGGCAGTCTCCACCGCATTTGGCCAGAGCTATGAAGCTGGCCGGTGGGCCGGTTGGTTCGATATCGGCCGCCATGTCTTCATGCCCGCCGGGTTCCTGTATGTCTTCATTGTCATGTTCATCCGCAAATTGCGGGATCGGCACAATGAAAATATCCATGCCACCAGAGGTATCAAGACATTTCCGATCTGGCTCGGCGTGTTTGTTTTTCTGTGGATTTTGACGTGTCTGCATGTGTTCAAGGAACCCGCGCACCACGCCATTTTTGAAATGGTTCGTTGGGATTTCTCGTTGGCTGCCGCCGCACTCGGACTGTCCCTGTCCTTCAGGGATATCGGCAAGGAAGGGGTCAAGGGATTCTTCGTGACCTGCATTGCAGGGATTGTCCGAATCGTGGTGCTGCTCGCAGTGATCCTGCTGTGTGTCAAAACTGGCCTACTGCCGGCCTAAGGAGTCTGATGATGCAAAGAAAGAGTCACACGACCGATCAAAACGGATTCGATTTCATGGCGAATACCGGGCGGGAAGAGCAGAACCGGGACACGCTCGGTATTGTCTTTTCCCTGGTTATTATCGCCGTCATAACTCTCAGCCAATACTTGGGTATGCTCTAGGAGGCATGTGACAATGCATGGCATTTATTACGTCATTCTGCCGCTTTTCGCGGTCTTGTTGGTCCTGTTGTCCGCATCTGCCCTGTATATGGGGGTATTTCGGGCACATGGAGACACGGTCTCATATACGAAAAAGGTTTTTTCAGGGATTGCCAGTGGAGTTGTTTCCTGTCTGGTCTGGTCCATTTTGTACAGCCACCACTTTCTTGGCTGGTAATTCTCAGGAGGAAAAAATGAAAAACATGATTATCGCTTTGGCCCTTTTCTTGACTGTTGCTGTGGCTTCCGTTCCCGCTTTTGCCGGAGACAACGATGGTAAACTCAATTTGAATACCGCGACTGTTGAAGAATTGGTGGCCGTGGAGGGGATCGATCAGCCCATGGCTGAGGGCATTATCGAATTGCGCAATGAAAACGAGGAATTCGTGGACATGGATGAGCTGTTGGATGTGGACGGCATGACGCCAGCTTTGCTGCGTAAGTTGTCGAAATTCCTGTATCTCGAAGCGGCATCGTCCTGTAACTGTTAGGGAGCCAGCATGAACCGTTCTGTCGTTTGCTTGATTGTTGCCGGCCTTTTTCTGGCAGCGGGATCAATGGCTCATGCCGAGCTGTTTGGCGACTATGTGGGCTATACCGCGTGCGCTGAATGTCATGCCGACATCGTGGAAGGATGGAAAACCACACCCCACGCCCACGCCTTTGAGACGCTCAAGGAACAGGGGGAGGAAAAGCAGCAGGTTCAGGGCTGTGTTCAGTGTCATGTGGTGGCAATGGATGCGGATGGCGGTTTCATGGATATGGAACTGACTCCCGAACTCACGGACGTTCAATGTGAATCCTGCCACGGCCCGGGGTTGGCGCATGTCGAGTCCCAGGACCCCGTGGACATCATCAGTGTCCCCGACGAAGCGTCTTGCCGGACCTGCCACACTGAGGGGCAGGACAGGAATTTTGATTATCGAGTGAAATCCCAGTTTGTTCATGGGAAAAAATAAGGAAATATTCATGCTCAGAAAAATGCAATGGATGGTGTTGGCCCTTGGGATGTTGTGTGCATCTTCGGCCATGGCCGCGCAACCTGTGTCCATTAGTGACATGAAAGTCGATTTCGGCACCATGACCGAAGGTCCGGTTGCCAGCAAGACCGTGACGCTCACCAATATCAGTAAGGAGGTTGTCACGATCAAGAACGTGTCAACGTCTTGAAGCTGCACCACCACTGCTCTGGGACAGAGCAGCATCAAACCCGGTGCTTCGGTTGCCATGACCATTCGGTATAATACATTCAAGTACCCGGGAAAGTTTGACAAGACCATCACGGTCAGCACTGGTGACGGTCCGGAAAGTCAGCAAGTCATCCATATTGTCGGCTTTGTCGATCCCATTCCCATGGGCGTCATGGAGGTGACTCCGCGCAAGACTGTGGTGAAGGGACTGACAGCGGGCACGCCTTGTCCGGCCACGGTGGTTATCAAGAATGGCGGAGACGCGCCTATGACAATGACGTCCATTGTGTCTCGGAAATTCAAGACAACGTACTGGGAAGGAACGCTGATTGTGGATTCAGGCCAGAGTGCGTCGGTGACATTTGACGTGACACCGTCCAAGACCGGGCGATTCATGGACATTATCATGCTGTATTCTGATGCCAGAAACGACATTGGAAAAGGATACAAGGCTGTCCTGATCGGGCAGGCACAGTAGGGCGGCATGAAAGGAACATGCCTCGCATCGTGCGATGTTTCGAAGGTTTCCCCTGGCGATATTTCGCCAGGGGAAATTTGTGCGTTGTCTGATGTGCTGAAAAACGGACTGGCGGACCTCAGTCCTTTCAGGTACTGCAAGCCCATGCGTTTTTTCTTGTACATCCTCACATGTTTTTCTTTTCTTTTCTTTTTTTCATGTACAGATGCATTGAGTCGTCCCACCTACAAGGTGGGTATTCGTGCTATTTCACCACCATTTTCTTTTCTTGCCATGCAGGAAGGGGTTCAAGGAGTACGCGGTTGCTCCATCGACGAATGGGTTTTGCTCGGCGAATTGCTTGACGCAGATATTGAATTCGTTCTGGTGGACAGTCTGGCTGAGTATCCTCGGATGTATGCCGAGGGACGGCTCGACCTGATGGCACACGGTGCGCCGCCTTCATCTCGATCCTCTTTTGTCTTTATCCCTCTTGGATATAGTCTTCGGAATCATTTATTTGTCAATTCAATGGCTTCAGTGGGTGATGATTTAACCGAATTGGCCGGGAAGCGCGTGGTGGCTATCACTGGTGCCCCATACAGTCCTCAAGTGGAATTGGGTGGTGATGTGATTCGGGTGACGTCTCCGTTAGAAGCCTTGAGTATGCTGGATCGAGGGGTGGTGGAGGTCTTTGTGGCTCCATCTGAACGGGTGGCGGATTATTTAATTCATCAGAACAAGTTTTCCCACATCGAGAAAAAAGGAAAGGTGTTGGGAGAAATTCCGCTCGGTTTGTCCGTGTCCAAATATGACAGACAATTTTTGGCGGACCTGACGGCAGCGGTTCGGCATCTGCGGGAAACCGGTAGCCTGGCCCAGCTTCGTGATAAGTGGTTCGATTCGGCGTCTCACAGAGACAGTCTTGCCCATTACGCAAAACATATCGGTCTTGCGTTTGCGGTCATTGGTTTGATTTTTGTCGGATTCGTGCTGTGGAATGTCTCGCTCAAACGGCGAGTGGAAAAGGCCTCCAGTGATCTGCAACGCACGGAACAGCGGTATCGCGATTTGATCGAGTCATCGCCTGACATGATTTTTTTGGTCAATGAAGCCGGTGAGATCCTTCATGCCAATGAACGGGCGCATTCCTTTCTCTTTTTTCCCCGGCAAAGTGCTGTCGTGAATATCGGTCAGATCATGGTGCCTGAGGATGTTGAGGAAATCAGTGCCTTTTTGAAAAAAGTTTTCAACGACGGGTGTGACAAACTCGAAGTCGGCATGGTGAGTGAGGCTGGCAACGTCATGGAAGTGGAGATTGCCGGACGAGTCATTCAAGGCCCGATTCAAACAGAGCTACTGGCCTGCTTGTTTGCGCGCAACGTCACGGAACGCAATCGTATGGAAGAAGAGCTTATACAGTCTGAACGCCTCGGTATCATTGGAAAGATGGCGGCAAGTGTGGCCCATGAAGTGAATAATCCCCTCGGCATCATTCAAGCCAATGCCGAGGACCTGCTCTTTGAGCCAGATGTCTCGGATGGTGTGAAAGAAGGGTTGTCCGCCATTCAGCGCAATGCCATTCGGGCCGGTGAGATTACCAAGGGACTCCTCGAAGCCGCGTCTCCAAAACCAATTTCTCTGGAAAAAGTCAATGTCGGTGACATGATCGATGAATCATTGTCCCTGCTTGGTCCCAAGGTCAAAAAAAGCAGAATTCGCATCACGGTGCAGGATGGGCCATTGTTCATCCGAGGAGACAACCGGGTGTTGCAGCAGGTGGTGGTGAATCTGGTGTTCAATTCTTTGGCGAGCATGAATGAGCACGGGGTGATCGAGATCATGGCCTGGCGGCAGGATCTGGGCGGTTTGCAGACCGTGCGGCTTGAGGTCAAGGATGAAGGTCGGGGCATTCCACGGGAGAATCTGCCACGTATTTTCGAACCGTTTTTCACCTCTCGAAAGGGTGGTTTCGGTCTTGGCCTCTTCATTACCCGGCGGATGGTTGAACGGCACAGCGGTTTGATTTTCGCGGAATCCGCTGTGGGGGAAGGAACGCGTATGGTGATGGAATTCCCTGCATATCAAGAAAAGGACATGAAGAATGCCTGAAAAGATACTTCTGGTAGATGACGAACAGGAATTGCTGTCGGTTTTGAAACGGTCGTTGAGCCGTCAGGGATTCGTGGTGCATACGGCCTCGTCCGGCGAAGAGGCGTGGCATGCCCTGTCGGAAATCATGTACGATCTGGTCATCAGCGATCTGGCCATGGAACCAATGGGTGGTCTGGATTTGCTCAAACAGGTTCGGACCATTGACACTCTTTTGCCCTTCATCATGATGACCGGGGCCGGGTCGATCGAGACTGCGGTGGAAGCCATCAAGCTCGGGGCTTACCACTACATCACCAAGCCGTTTAAGACTCAGGAATTGGCCTTGCTTGCCCGTCGAGCCATCGAACACGGTCAGTTGCACCGGAAACTCGAATCTTTCAACGCTCAAGAAGAGGAGAGCAAGGAGGCCATGGTTGTCGGGCATAACGCGGTTGTTCAGCAGATGATGCACACCGTTGAAAAAGTGTCTGGTTCTGATGCCCCGATTCTGATTCAGGGAGAAACGGGAACCGGAAAATCCATGTTTGCAAAGCGGATTCATCGGTCCAGTTCCCGGGCCGACAAACCGTTTTTTACCATTGATTGTGGCTCGCTTACGGAAAATCTGTTGGAAAGTGAGCTGTTCGGCCATGTCAAAGGAGCCTTTACCGGTGCGACTCGAGCCAAGCGGGGGTTGCTGGAAGAGGCGCAGGGCGGCACGATTTTTCTTGATGAGATTGGCGAATTGTCCCCTTCCACACAGGTCAAGTTGTTGCGGGCCATTCAGGAATTGGAGATCAAGCCAGTGGGCGGGAATACCTCGCTGCACATTGATGTCCGCTTTTTATCCGCAACCAGTCGAGACCTCGAAGAAGGGGTGGAAACAGGCGATTTTCGTAAGGATTTGTACTATCGTCTGGCCGTGATTCCATTGCGCTTGCCTCCATTGCGGGAGCGGCAGGACGACCTCATGCTGTTCGTGGACTATTTCGTGCGGAAATTCAACAGTCGCTACAACAAGGATGTCACGGAGTTGTCGCCGAGTGCCATGCAGATGCTTCTTGATTCCCCATGGAAAGGGAATATTCGCGAGCTGGAAAATGTCATTGAACGGGCCGTGTTGTTGGCCGACGGAAAGAGCATCACCCTGGAATCCCTGTGTGCCAATATCAGCCCGTGTTCCCATGTGGCGGCAGAAAAGATCGGACAGGTCGTGGAATTGAAAAGCGCGGTGGAAAAGGCGGAAATCGCCGCCATTCGCCAGGCTTTGACCGTTGCAGAAGGGAATCGGTCCAAGGCCGCAAAGATTCTCGGCATTGGCCGTCGCACCCTGTACGACAAGATCGACGCCTACAATCTGTCGTGATCCGAGAGTGTGCGGAATGGAACACAGTGTGCGGACAAAACGCGCGATTGTGTGCACAAAGGATCTTTGTTTTGTATTTAAATATTTGAAATAAAAGAATGTTTTTTTATTCACATGCTGGCACGATTGTTGGAGATAGAGCGTATCTATTGTAACAATCCTTTTGAGGAGGACAGATGCGTAAACGATTGAATATGTACACATTGGCATTGGCCGCATTTTTGGCCGTGGTGTTGACCGTCCCGGCGCAGGCCTACGAGTCTGCGACAGGACCGACCGGCGTCTTGAAATATACCAAGGGAAAAGCGTTTGAAGGGTACACCCTGTTTTCTCCGATGGTCGGCTGCAAAACAACATATCTCATCGATATGGAAGGGAATATTGTTCATACATGGGACTGTGATTATCGTCCAGGTCTGTATGCAGAGTTGCTGCCTAATGGCAATCTGCTCCGTGGTGGCCGTGTCGATCAGCAGAAACAGTTGGAAGCCAAGCTCGGCAAGAAATTGGGCAAGGACGATCCCAAGAAATATGTGTCGGTTGGCGGAGCCAGTGGGTTGGTTCAGGAGATCGACTGGGACGGCAATGTCGTGTGGGAATACAAACTGGCTGAGCCGAACAAGGAAATACAGCACCACACCTTCCACCGTATGCCTAATGGAAATACCCTGATTCTGGCATGGGAGTACATGACCAGAGAAGAGGCCATCAAAAAGGGCCGTGATCCCAAAACTATTCCGACTCAACCCGTTGAATGCGACGGGGCTGAGCATGATGGGTTCTGGAATGATTTTGTTCGTGAGGTCGACCCCGCCGGAAAGACCGTCTGGGAGTGGCATGTTGCCGATCATATGGGCAAGGGTCCCAAGAAATTGGATTTCAATTTCACATTGCCGCAACCTGTTGGCGGTTTGTATCCCAATTATGACTGGTCGCATTTCAATACCGTTGATTACATTCCCGAAACCGACACGATCGTGTTGAACTCGCGGAATCTGTCTGAATTTTATTTCGTGAATCACAAGACAGGTGAACTCGAATATCGGTGGGGCAACCCGTCGGCTTACGATGTCAAGGCCAAGAAGCCGAACTGGTACGATAATGGCGATCAGCAAGTGTTTGGACAGCATTGCGCCACTCCGTTGGACAATGGCAATATCCTCTTGTTCGACAATGGATCAGAGGCCCCGGAAGTCCGTCATTCCCGCGCAGTCGAGGTGAATCCGAAGACCAACAAGGTTGTGTGGGAATTCGCCACCAACCATAGCAGCAGCTTCAACTCTCACCGTCAGGGCGGTGTGCAACGCCTTCCCAATGGCAACACCTTGATTTGTTCCACCCATGGTGGGCATGTCATGGAAGTGACCAAAGACAAGAAGATCGTCTGGGAATTTGTCAATCCGATTGTTTTCGGCAAGGCCAAGTGCGTGCTGACCAACAAGGATGCTATCCCCAACAGCACTGAGGACGCCATGTTCAACATGATTCACCGTGCTTTCCGGTATGGTCCGGACTATGCTGGCCTGCAAGGCAGGGATTTGACTCCACAAGGCTATATCTGCGGCGATGACTGCCCCCGTTTCTTTCGAGATTTCAAACGCGGTGCAGCCCTTGGCGACGACGATGGGTTTGTCGATGACGAAGAGGATACCGAGGAAGAGGATGGTCCGTGCATGCATGCCTACTAAGCCTGCGTAAAACGTGATGTGTTGGCCCCTTCCCGCTGTGTGCGGGGAGGGGCTTTTTCGTGGTGTTTCATGTGTGCGACCATCCGTACAGCGTGTTGACAAGTGTGCATGTCAACGCACTCCAATACGTGTTGCTGTCTGTCTATTATGTTGAAATAGTTGATAAATATTGTTCGGCACAGTCTGTGCTTTATGGAACATGAACGTGCATAATCAAATCCGGTGCAGCCAATGCTCTGGATGTGAAATTTAAGGAGAGGATATGAAAAGACGTCAGTTTTTAACCGGTTGCGCAGCGTTGGCCGCAACTACTCTGGTCAATCCTATGGAGGCCATGAGTTTTCCGACTGTTTTTCCGCACGGCACGACCATTTACAAACCGGGTAAGTGTTGGAACGGGTATACTGTTTTCGGCACCGAGGTCGAGTCTGAAGGAACCGTGCTTATTGATATGAATGGCACAGTCGTCAAACAATGGAAGGACATTTGCCAGGCCGAACATCCGCCCAAATTGTTGAAGGGTGGGTATCTGGCTGGAGCCAAGCGGCCTTCTCCTGAGAAGAAGGGCCGTGCGTGGGGCGATGAATCCTCCACAGATCTCGTTGTTGTTGACTGGAATGAGAAGGTTGTCCGTAAGATTCCTCATGCCGGAATGCATCATGATTACCAGTTCGAGGGGAATTCCGTTGGGTATCATACCCCGGGAAGGCCTGTGGCCAACTACAAGGGCAAGATGCTGATCCTGTCCCACAAGTTTACCCACAATTCCAAGATTACCAAAAAGCAATTGTATGACGATTATATCGTTGAGGTAGATAAGAACGGCAAAATCATTTGGGAATGGCTGGCTTCAGACCATTTTGACGAAATGAATTTCCCGCCGGAATTCAAAAAGACCCTGCGTAAATATCCCACGTATTCCATGACCCGGACACCGGGCCAGAAAGGTGGAGACTGGATTCACGTCAATGCGGCATCCTACCTCGGTCCGAACAAATGGTATGACGAAGATCCCAAGACTTATGCCATGTTCAATCCCGAGAACATCCTGATCTCCAACCGTCAGACCAATACATCCTGCATCATCGACAAGAAGACGGGCAAGATCGTGTGGCAGATCGGACCGTATTACTACAAGGATTCCGTCTGGGAATTCAATGGCAAACGGTACAAGAAGGCATACAAGAAGCTTGGCCAGATCATTGGTCAGCATCACACGCATATGATTCCCCAGGGACTGCCCGGCGAAGGGAATATCATGGTCTACGACAACGGTGGATATGCCGGATATGGTCCGCGCAACCCCGGTGCACCGTATGGCTGGTCCAATGCCCGTCGTGACTATTCCCGTGTCATCGAGTTTGATCCCCGCACCCTGAAAATTGTTTGGGAACATTCTGCCAAGCAGATGGGAATGCGAAATAAATATCAATTCTATTCGGATTATGTATCGTCCGCACAGCGGTTGCCCAATGGCAATACCCTCATCACCAATGGTGCTGTGGGGCAGTTCCAGGAAGTCACCCCGGATCATGAAATTGTGTGGGAATATATCAGTCCCTATTACACCAAAAAGGGGAATTACAATCTGGTTTATCGGGCCATGCGCGTACCGTATGACTACGTTCCCCAGTTGAAACATCCCACGGAAAAAGCGGTTACACCGCCTGAGAATACGACATTCCGTATCAAGGCTGATTCATAAACACCTCTTTGGATAGGGTGATGCTTCCTCCGCATCGCCCTGTCCCCCCATCTTTTCACTACGTAGGAGAACCCATGAAAAAACATATCATTTCCCTGTGTCTGGCCGCGTTGTGCGTCTTTTGTGTGTCCACTGCCTTTGCGCAGGACGATATCGTCAGTTTCAACACCGCCAGCGTGGAAGCGATCATGGCTATTGAAGACGTGGATATCCCCGAAGATCTGGCCAAGGCCATTGTGGACTATCGCACGACCAACGGGCTGTTCAAAAAGGCCGATGACATGGTCAAGGTCCCGGGCATGACCCAGGATTTTCTGGAAGAATTGAATCCGCAAGTCACTGAAGACGGCGATGTGGTCTTTGATCCTGATGCCGAACCCGCTTTGGCTCCATCCAAGTGCTAGTCTTTCTCTCGTGAATGACGAAAGGGCTTCAAGGTATCTTGAAGTCCTTTTTTTTGAGAACTCAATGGGGCTGGGAGCGCAGATCATCCTGCCAATGGCACCGTGTCCGGATTTCTTACTGCGTGACCACTTCGTATCGAGTGGATGGCCCTTTCCCTTGTTTGACAAGCAGGCCTCGTTTGACGAAGTCCTGAAGGTCGTAAATCGCTGTGCGCGTGGGCAGATGCCCGCTGACCAGTTCTTGATATTCCTTGCGGGTGACGGCTTTTTGTTTCTGGATGTGCGGCCAGGCTTCCTTTTGTCGAGCATTGAGCGAAGCGGTGGATGGACATGGTTTCTTGGCTGGTAGCGTTTCGTACGGGGGGGCCGTGTCTGCTGTTTGAGGTCCTGGCTCGGGCGGCGCGGTCGGCTGACTGGGGGGCGTGTTGTCATTTTCCAGCCGGATTTCTTCGGCTTGAATAATGTCGTTTTCCGCCATGACAGCGGCTCTGGTAATGCAGTTGACCAATTCACGAACATTGCCGGGCCATTGATAGTGGACCAGTTTGGCGAGGGCTCCCTTGCTCAGGTCGAGGTTTTCCCGGCCCGCAAGTTGTTCGGCCTGTGTCAGATAGTATACGGCGAGAAGCGGGATATTTTCCTTTTGTTCCCGGAGTGCCGGGGTCGCAATGGAGACCACTTTAAGCCGGTAATACAGGTCTTCGCGGAAGGACCTTTGTTCAATGAGATCGGGAATATCCACGTTTGTGGCTGCAATGATGCGGACATTGACCGACTGTTCCTTATCACTTCCAAGTGGCTTGATCTTGCGCGAGGCAATGGCCCTGAGAAGAGATTGCTGGACTTTGGGAGAAGCGGATTGGATTTCATCCAGGAACAGCGTGCCGCCATCGGCTTCGATGAATGCGCCGTTTCGGTCATCCTTGGCTTCGGAGAACGCGCCCTTGACGTGCCCGAACAAGGCGTCGAGCAGGAGATTCTCATCCAATGCACCACAGTTGATGGCTATGAACGGGTTGTCCGCGTGAACACTGTGCGCGTGGATGGCTTCGGCAACCAATTGTTTGCCCGTACCGGTTTCACCGGAGATGAAAACGTCAACGTCAACCTGTGCCGCCTTCAGAATATTGACTTTCATGGCGGAAATGGCCGGGCCGGTGCCGATGATCTCCGGGATGCGGCTTAATTCGACCTCGGCCAGGAGTTCGCGCTCCCGTTTGAGCGAGGCGCGTTCCCGTTTGTTGACGTTCAGGATCGTTTCATCCTTGACTTGAATTTCAACCACCTGTTGTTTGACCTTTCGAATGATGACATTGATCGCTTTTTGCAGACGCGTGATGTCCGCCCCGCTGTATGGGAGGTCGATCTCTTCCATTTCTTCCAGTGAATTCAATGAGTCCAGACTGGTTGCCAGAGCATGAATCGGGCGGGTGAGAATGCGTCCAAACCAGAAAACAAGACATGAAATCAGGATGATGGCACCCGCAGTGACAAAGAGCATGACATCAAGATTCTTATAGCCTGCGATGATTGGAAGTTGGCTTCTGTCAACAAAGATCACGCCACCGAAGGGGGTGGGGGTGTCGCTGCCGTCGCCCCAGAAACGGACCGGGGCATAGCTGAAATAGAATGAATTGACCACAGATTGACCGACTCGTTTATCCGCAACCTGGGTGAGTCCGTTTTTCCCATTGCGGATGTCGTTGACCGCATCCCAGTATCGACCATGGTTCTCGTTGGGACGAAATGCCGCAGTATGTCCGTCTTTGCCGAGCGTGCCACTGTAGTTCTCCCGGGCAAGGTAGGTGGTCAGTTTTTCATCTGTTTTCGTGTAGTTTTCCGACTGAAAAAGCATCCAGCCATCAATGTTCAGAAAATAGCTGAAACGGAGTTCATCACTTCGTGGAAAGGCCCAGAGTGGAGACTCTTCTGAATTGTACCAGGAGAGAATGTTTCGGATGTCCTTGGCTTTTATGGAAAGATACAAAATGCCGGGAGGGGATGTCTCATCGCCGGGGAAATAGGTATACAACCGAAGTACGCGGGTTTTGACGTAGCGATTAGTCGCGGTGTCGCAGGGGATGGGATAGACGGTTTCAATGATATCCGAAGGCAGGACATGCCCTTGTTTCAGTGTCCCTATTTTTCCCAGTTCCTCAAAGGGGTTTGGTTGTATCGAGTCGAAATCTTCGGCGGGAATTTCCAGAATTTTTCCTGCGTGATGGACCAGCGAGAACGGGCGTCCGCCCGAGGCCGGAATGTACGTCAGTTCGAAATATTGGGGACCACCGGAATGGACGCGTTTTTCCAGTGTGGCGCGTAATGCCTGCGGTTCCATGCTGCCATGGGCAAAGAAAAGCAGATCGATTCGACAGTGGTCGAGAACCGTTTCGACTTCGTGGGCCATGGCCAGCGTGTGCATCTTGACGGATCGTTCTAGCGCGATGTCGATGAAGTCTTCGGAGACGGTATAGGAGGCGTATCCTGTCACCAGGAGGATGGCCACAATGGGGGGGAGCAGGGCCAGCAGCAGTTTCCCGCGCAGCCCGAGTTTGCGGGTGATGAACGATGTGATTCCAGTGCGTTGTGAGTGCGTGGATTGATCGGTCGTGCGGGTCTCTGTCATGGCATCCTCCCTGTCTGGCGAACAATAACTCTATGCGTCTTTTTTCAATCGTTCTTTTTGCGGTTATTCTTCTCTTTTGTGCATGTCAATCATTTTTGGCATACCGGTTGCTTAATTGAAGTGTGGTTTGTTCAGTCTCGCGATATCGTTTTGCGTAATTTGTTAACTGTTTGGAATACATTGATAATCAACATGCGCCTATTGCGCAAAATCAGGCAGTGAATGTTCATGAATAAAAAAACCATGTTTTCTCGGGTGCACCGGCTGCTTTTTTTGACGATGATAATGGTTCCGGCTGTCCCTTTGTGTCTGGCTGCGGGTATCGGGTTCTTTTCCTATGTGGACACCACGAATACCTTTGCCACCGACGCCATTGAACAGGTCGCGGTAGACCACCGGAACATGATCACTGTCTTCCTTGACGAACGGCGGGCCGACCTTGAATCCATTCTCGCCCTTGTGCAGGTTGAATCCTTGTCTGGTCCCGAAGGACAAAAAGAGATGGGGCGTGTTTTGCGTGCTTCGGGCGGGGTTTTTCAGGATATGGGGATTATCGATCCCGAGGGAATACAGACAGCATATAGCGGGCCGTATGCCCTGGTTGGCAAGCGGTATTCAGCCGCTGCTTGGTATCGTGAAACCCGCAAACACGGGTATTATGTGAGTGACGTGTTTCTTGGATACCGGAATGTGCCGCATTTTGTTGTTGCCGTGGCCCGGCGTATTCAGGGACGAATCTGGGTCTTGCGGGCCACGATTGATTCCAAATTGTTTGGGCGGCTGGTGGAACAGGTCAGTATCGGCGATTCCGGTGAAGCCTATATCCTGAATAAAGACGGGGTGTTTCAGACTGATCGACGATCGTATGGAGATCTACTTGAACAGGACGGTTTTGTTTATCCTTCACAGGATTCATCGGTAATGACGTTTACCGGAACCGATACGGATGTGGACTATCTTTTTGCTTCGGCAACCATGAATGACGGCAAGTGGCGCTTGATTGTCCGTCAGAAAAAGGACGAGGCGTTTCAATCCACCATGTTCGCCGTGTATACTGTCGTGTTGATCCTGTTGTGTGGCGGAGTGGTCATTGTTGTGCTCGCAGTGGTTGTCAGTCGTCGCGTGCTGGATACCTTGAAGCGACAGGCTGAAGAGGTTGATATTCTGGAAAATCAATTGCTTCAGGCGGCACGATTGGCGGAACTTGGCGAGATGGCTGCGGGCTTTGCCCATGAAATCAATAATCCGCTTCAGGTGATGAAAACCGATACCGCGTTGTTGGAATTGACCTTGGGTGACCTCGAAGAAAAAGGGACGGATGCGAGTCTGTGTGATGAAGCTCGGGAAGTTGTCGAACAGTTCTCCATCCAGATCGGCCGATGCGCGGCGATCACGCGTGAGATTCTCCGTTTTGGTCGTCATGATGCGCCGGAATTACAGCCGTTGGCATTACCCACGTATATCCCCGAAGTCGGGGCCATGGTCCAGGGGAAGGCTGAGGTCCATGGAATCGATTTGCGGTTTGACGTGGATGAGAATGTTCCCATTATTGCCGCTGATCCCGGGCAGTTGCAGCAGGTGCTTATCAATTTGTTGAATAACGCCATTTATGCCGTGGTTGACCGACATGGTCCCGAAGGCGGTGAAATTTCCGTCTCTGTCAGAAACGTGCAGGGCAGTGCGGTTATCCGGGTGGCTGACAACGGGACCGGAATGTCTCAGGATGTGCAAAGCAAGATATTCCTGCCATTTTACACGACAAAACCTCCGGGACAGGGCACGGGCATGGGACTTCCCGTCTGCCATACCATTATCGATTCACTCGGTGGTGAATTGACCGTGGAAAGCACCCGGGGTCAAGGGACAACCTTTGTCATGAGTATTCCCGGTCTGTCCATGCGCCGATGAGAATGTCTCAGCTTTAAATATCTGGTCGGGTGCGATAGGTGGTCGCCAAGCTGTCGAGTTCCCGTAAATATTCTGGGTATCGAAGCAGGTAAAATGCCAGTGCTTTTGGGAAGTTTCGCCCGACGAGGCCATCCACGAACAGACGTGCGATGGTCTTTTCTTCGGAGAGGATTTGTTGCGATGCCATGAATACTTCAAGCTCATCTCGGTTCATTGCTTCCAGGGCTTCTCTGAGGGCTTCCCGCGCTCGGGGCTTGTAGGTGCGGATGTAGAGTAAATCAAGGGCGTTGGCGATGACTTCCGGCGTGTGGCTCGATTTTGCTTCATCGGACAAACGAATGAATTCCTTGGGAGAATTGAGCGTCTTGAGCATGTCCCGGGTTGGGAATTCGATTTCCAGTTGCGAGAAAATTTCAATAATTTGTCGGATTTTTTCTGAATAATCCCAGTGCCGCATGGCAATATTGCGCCCCCGGTCGGCAAGTCCTTCGATAACACCGGCAGCACAGTCCGAAGCGAGTTTTGAAATGACCGCAGCCCAGAGTTGCAGGATTCCGGGGATGTCTGAAGCTCCGGCGGCAAACAGCATGGCCCCGATGGCCGCATTGAAGAACATGGCGACGGGAATGGACAGGATGCTTCTGAAAAAATTGCCGATCGCGGCTTTTCGTGGCAGGCCACGAATAATGTTGTGACTGGATATGTATACCCCGTTTGTGATGGCCATGATCGTATACAGCAGCAACGGATTGGTTGCGGTGGTGATGCCGAGTCCCTGATCGAGCAGAACGGATTTGCAGAGCCAGTCCAGCAATGGCACGGAAAAACCGGTGTAGAGCAATGAATCGGAAATCCGTTCCCAGTCGATATAATCGTTCCAGCGCAGATAGGGCGAACGGCGCAAACCGCCGCCTCCGAGGATGGACTGAATCACGTTGCGCAGGCCGGTGATGGAAAACCAGATGACCCCGCCAAGATAGGCCAGTACCCACCAATCCTTGGTCAGGGCAAATGTCAGAAATGCCGGGATGAATCCAATGAGAATCTTCGCCGCGTTTTTGAGCGAGGTGTTGAACGTGCCGGTTGACGGATGATGTGGGGATTTTTCATCCTCATAGAGGCTCAATCCGTTGCCTTCCTGATTCATGCCGCCCAGCGAGACCACATTGCCACATCCTTCCTTGTCCACCTGGTATCGTGCAATGTGCCAGCGATGTCTGGTCGCGCAGGTCAGTCCACGCAGCCCCGGCATGTGGCACAGGGCTTTGGCAAGGCTCATTGAACGGACGAGACGATTGCGCGGTGGTATGAATTCGATGGATTGCGAGGCAATACCGGAGACCGGGATGCAGTTGGTTGTGGACCGTTTGCGAATTTCCTGCTGTGTCCTGAACGGGAGCGTATCCACGACCGCAAAGCCCATGCCATGGGACCGGGTCGATCGGCCGGTGGACCCACTGCCTATTTTTGTCCTGAGCGGAGTGCGTTTGTACTGGTTGAGTAGTGCGCTGAAGTCGGACAGGATGGCCATGAGCCGCTTGGCTCTATCTGTGGCCTGTGGAGTGTCTTCTTCGGTGATTTGTTCGATGCACTGGCGGATCGTTCGTTTGAGCGTGACCGCGTTTTGTTCGTTCAAGGATTTTTGGAGGAGGCTGAACGGCTTCCGTTGCCGGACGATGAATTCGGTCAGACTTTTGCTGTTGAAGACTTCGAAATGAGAGATTCGGCCCTTGCAATCGTAGAGCACTTCAATGGCATCCGATAAGTCGAGTTCTGAAAGAATGAGCGTCAGTTGGCTGGTATGGCTGACTTTTCGCAGGCGGTAGGTCAATGCTGCGGGCGAGAGTTTAAGCAGCTCCGGGTCTGATCCATCGGTCGCGGGGCTATCCGGATTCGGGATCTTCGGATTTTCTTCGGGCACCAAATACCGTGCGATAATGGTGTCGGAGTCCAGCGAGTCCAGCGATTCCAGATGCATGGCTATGGAGGCCCGGGTATCGTAATCAGATTTTGAATATTCGGCTTTCAGCTCTTCGACCCGGTCGATGAACAGGGGCAAGGCCACTTCGTGAATATGGTTCCCGAGATGAAAAATGGACGGTTGGCCCGTGCCGATGGTCTTGGCAACATCCTTGTAGTCGATGTGCGGAAGTTCAATACCGAATTCCTGCTGAATGGATTTTCGGTGGATATCGTTGAACGCTTCGGTGGCCGCTTGCACATATTTGGTTCTGTGGGTTTGAATCTCCCGGCCTTGTTGCATCAGCTCTTGAACCGCTTCCTGATTGAAAAAACCGTTGATATCAGGATCATTCTGCAATGCGTCCGGCCCCCAGACGATCTTGATGAATCGATCCCCGAAACGGGCCTTGTATTCGATACCCACGGAGACGGTGATCCCCAGAATCTGTGCCGAGGCAAAGAGTTCTCTGGCCACGGATTGTTCCATGAAATCATAATAGACGACCGTCAGACGGCGGATTCCCTTGATCCACGCATCCATGATGAGATGGGTGGCAGATTTTCGGCCCTTGCTGTTGGCATCGTGAACCCGGTCGTCAAAGGTGACCTGGTTCCACTCTTCCGGCATTTCGAGCAGATGATATTTCTTGAGTTGCTGACGGATAAAACGGGTTTTGCCCAACGCTGCACGACGGAATTCATGGGCCAGTTCCAGTTGTTTTTCCCTATTGCCTCTGGCCCGGATGAGTTCTTTACCTATTTGGAGCAGGACTCTGGCCCGGTTGTTCCGCATTCCGCCACTGGCGGCAGACATGGTTTCATCCCGAAGCGCGATGAGTGCCTTGGTCCGGTCCGAAGCCTGGTCCGATTTGAGAGACTGCAACAGGTGCATGATGGCATAGGCGATCCGCAGACCGCGTTCCGCCGCCAGTTCCTTGATGCCATGTGGCTTCAGATACGGCTCAAGCAGGGTCTTGAAGTTTGATCTGTCAACTTCTCGCGTCAACAGGTCATCGAGAATCTCAAGCAGTTTGTAGTCGTTCTTATCGTAATGCAAAAAGTCAGTCAGCACCGTTCTCTCCGTGATTTGTGTCCATGGTATTGGTTTTTGTGCAGTGCAGCAACCATGCCTTGCCAGACGAAAAGGATGTTCGACGAAGCACCTTGTCTGCGTGATGGTTCCTGTTCGCGGATTTCGTGGGCTTATTGCCTTTCCAGACCAACCGCCTGTTTTCTTTTTTTATTGCGTGAATATGAATTTGGCAAATCGTCTTTGCGCGGTGTTTTGCCAAAAAAATATCATTAAAATCAAATGATTGAAAGTGGCACACGGGTTGCTAAAGAGAAGTCGTTGTTCGCGAATTATCAAGCAGCTCAAACAGACGGTGACGCCATGGAACAATTGAAAATCTTACTTGTGGACGATGAGGAGCGGTTGCTCGTCACGACAAAAAAACTTTTCGAGAAAATGGGCATTTATGCCCTGACTGCCTCGTCCGGCAAGAGTGCGCTCCAGGTGCTGGAAGAACAGGAAGTGCATGTCGTGTTTCTCGACATCAAGATGCCCGGCATGGATGGCATGGAAACCTTGCAGCGCATCAAGAAGAATTACCCCCTCATGGAAGTCATCATCCTGACGGGACACGCCACCATGGAGACAGCGGTGGAGTGTCTCAAACTCGGGGCGTTGGACTATCTCATCAAACCTGTCAGCATGAAGGATTTTCTGGAAAAGGCGGAAGCAGCCTTTGAGAAAGTGACCCTTCAGAAACAGAAAATTCATTCTGCCCGAATGGTTGAAACAACCGGTGGGCAGGATGGTCTGCGTTAGATAACATTAGGAGGTTGAAATGGTTAAAATCAAGGTCCTCATGGTTGACGATGAGGAACGCTTCCGTACCACGACGGCTAAGATATTGGCTCGCAAAGGATTTGAAACGATTCTTGCGGAGAGTGGTAAAGAGGCATTGGACAAATTGGATCAGAAACCCGATGTGGTCATTCTGGATGTCAAGATGAGCGGGTTGGATGGTCATGCCACCCTGAAACTCATCAAGGAACGAGAGCCTGACATCCCGATCATCATGTTGACCGGGCACGGCGATGTCCCGGGCGCGCGCAAGGCCTATGAAACGGGGGCGTTTGATTATCTGGCCAAACCGTGTGCCGTGGATTTGCTGAGTGTCAAGATTCATGACGCCTACGAATATGCGACCAAGGTTGCATATATCGAAAAAAGTGCGGGGGACATCATGATTCCCCTCGAACGATACACGAAAATCGACATCAACAGCACGGTCCGTGACGCTATCGACGCCCTTGATACGGCCATGCGTGAATTCATGGCAACGGATCGACTGATGGATACGGGCCACCGTTCCGTGGTGGTGACCGGGTCCAATCATACTGTGGTCGGTCTGCTCAGTCCTTTGGACCTCATTGATGCGATCAGGCCCGGATACCTTTCGGCACCGAAACCGTCGATGGCCGATTCCCTGCAATATTCCGCCATGTTCTGGCAGGGGCTGTTCACATCCCGCGTCAAGGAGATCGTCAATACGCCTGTTCGGACGTTCATGTCCGATGCGCTTCCCGTCATCGATGTCGAGGCCAATCTCATGGAAGTGGCCAACACCATGGTGACACTTCCTGCTCGACGCATGTTGGTTCAGGCCCATGGCAAGGATGTCGGCATCGTTCGTGAACAGGAGCTGTTCTACGAGGTCGCAAAGATCATTTCGTCCAGCTGATCTTCATTGAAGTTCAACACACAGAGGTAAAAAATGGCTCAAGAAAAGAAAAAGGCGACCGGGTATGACAAGTATGTCAACTGGAAGCTCCTGATAATTCCGGTGATTATTTTTGCGGTAATTGTCCTGTTGCCGACGCCTGATGGAATGAAAAATGTCGGTATGCAGTATTCTGTTGGCCCAAAAGTTGTGACGCAATTTATCGCCATGGAATTGTTCGGAAAGAAGAGCGCGGATTGCGAACAATGGCAGGTTTTGACTGCCCGAATGATGGAACAGAACATGCGCATGGGCGCGTTGTCCAAGGATCGGTTTGTGAAGCGTGATCTGAAATGGGCAAAAAAGTACAAGATTCCAGTTGATTCAGCGAATTTTCAACGGTCCCTTCAATACATTGTGGATTCTGTGCCTACTGAAACCTACCTTTCGATCATGCAGGAAGCCTTCAAGCTGCGGACAACCGGTTTGAATTATGACGTCCTGTCGGATCGAGACAAGGCCAACGCGGACGACGGAGCCTGGAATATCAAGGTGTCCATCGCCTTGGTGGTCTTTGTGGTCTTCTGTTTCATGACCGAGTGCATGCCGCTCCCGGGCGTGGCCTTTTGTATCGGGTTGATTCTCGTTTTTTCCGGGGTGGTTTCGCGAAGTCAGGTGGCGGGGTTGTATTGGTCGGACGCCTGTTGGTTTATCATGGGTTCCCTCATGTTTGCGGCGGCGTTTGTCAAAACCGGCGTCGATAAGCGCATGTGTCTGATGATGTTCCGCAAATTGGCTGTGCCAAATGTGCGGTGGATCACCCTGATTTTCTTTATCGTCATTTCTCCGCTTGCGGCGTTCATTTCGGACCACGCCCTGGCGGCCATGTTCCTGCCCATCGGTATGTTGCTGTACCAGAATAGCCTGACGGACGAGGTTCCCGAAGACAAGGAACTGGCCAAGATGCTGATGATCGCCATTGCCATGGCGTGTAACATCGGTGGTCCGGGTGCTCCGTCCGGCGGTGCCCGTAACGTTATCATGATGACATACCTGAGTGACATGTTCGGCATGGACATCGGGTACGCGCAGTGGATCGCCTATTGTATGCCGTTTGTCATCGTGATGATTCCCTGCACCTGGCTGGTGACCAATATGGTCTTTAAGCCTCGGATCACGTCCCTTGCCCCGGCCATGCGCCATTTGGAAGGGGAAATCGACAAGATGGGGCGATGGAACAAGCACCAGATCTGGGCCATGGTTATTTTTGTCATCATGGTCTTTGGCTGGTTCACGGAAAAGGCGTTTTACAACATGGGTATTTATCCCATCCGCCTCGGCATCGGTGTCATCGCGGTTGGCGGTGCCGTGGCTTATTTGTTGGCCGGTGTGGTCAACTGGCGTGACTATCAGGAAAAAGTCGATTGGGGTGTTGTCTGGTTATACGCGGGCGCGATCATTTTTGGTCGAACCCTCGACAAGACCGGTGCAGCCTATTGGCTGGCCCAATCCGTTATCGACATGCTGGCCCCGCTGGGCATGAGCGAAGGAATCCCCTTGATGCTCACTTCCAACGGATTGACAGCCGTGTTGACGAACCTGATGGCCGATGGTCCGGCTGCTGCCGCTGTTGGTCCCATTACCTTGAATCTGGCGAGTATCGTGCATCCGGGCACGACGTTCCTGCCGTTCATGGCGATGTCCACCGCTGTGGCGTCATCCTTTGCCTATTGTCTGATTATCGGCACGCCGCCCAACGCCATCGTGTATGCGTCCGGGTATCTGGAGCCAAAGGATTACGTTCGAATCGGTATCCCCATGTGGTTTATCGCTAATATCGTGATCGTGCTTCTGACGGCCGTCTATTGGTGCGGCATCGGCTTCAACGATTTGCCCTCGTTCTGACGAGGCTCATTCAACCGTGCAAAGGTGGCCCGTCCGTGTGGGCGGGCCACCCAAAAAAAGAGGAGGGGGCCATGACACAGGAAAAAACTCGGGAAAAGCGTTTCGTGCATGAAAAAGGGGTGACGTATTTTTCAAAACAGACCGAACGGCGTGTGCTTTTTGTGTTCACCATGGTGATGCTTCTTTGGGGCGTTATCGAATATTCACGGGATTTCTTTTAGGGGGACGGACCAATGAAAGCATCATGTGTCGCTGAAACGAAAATGGGCATCAGAGAATATTTTGACGTCATTTTTGCGGTCATTCGGTCGCCAGTTCGATATTTTGAAGGGGTTGCCGAGGAGTCCGGGTCACGCCGCGCCCTGGTTTTCCTGATGATTTCCGCCGTGTTCTATTGTTCTGTCAGCATGGCCTATTTTTTCGAAAATTCACTGACCATGGGGGTGGTCATGATGATGAATGCCGTCCTCATGCCCGCGCTCGGAGCCGTGTTCAGCTTCATTCTTCTCGGCATGAGCGGTCGGGGGAAAATCTCCTATGGCCGGGTTTTCAATGTCTATGCCTATGCCAGCGGCGCGGTCATGGTGATTTCATGGATTCCGGGATTGGCTATTGTCATGGAGCCGGTTCGGGCCGTGCTTGTCGGTGTGGGGCTGTACAAGGTGACTGGGATCAGCAAGCTCAAGGCCGCACTGATTGTTGTGACCACGGCAGTGTTGCTGCTGATGTTCTTCTGGGCGGCAGCCCCGTTGGTTTTTGAAATGCGAACACTATTTTCGTGAGGATGTGTCTGATTCGACGCGGACGGACTGGTCGTCCATTCCTTACCCTCCCCAGCAGGCCGGGGACTTGCCCCGTCCCCGGCCACGGCGGAGAAATTGAGCGGGAGAGTTGTATGCAGAAAATCAAATTGCTTCTTGTTGATGATGAAAAGGATTTTTTGACGGTGTACGCGCGGCGGTTCATCCGCCGAAATGCCGATATCACACTGGCTTCGAGCGGCCAGGAAGCACTTCAGGCTATCCGAGATGCGGAGTTTGACGTGGTGATTCTGGATGTTCTGATGCCGGAAATGAATGGCATTGAAACCCTTCGGCGGATCAAGGCCATCAAGCCTGACTTGCCAGTGATCATTTTGACCGGCCATGCCAGCTCCAAGGCCATGATCGAGGGCATGGATATCGGGGCATTTGATTTTCTGATCAAGCCGGTTGGGACGGATGAGTTGTATTTCAGGGTGCTGGATGCAGTCAGGTCCAGACGTCAGGCGCAGGAGTAATCCGCGGGAGTGGAACCATGCAGACCCTTTTCAAGACGCTGTTCAAGTGTATTCGTCGATCACCGTCCGGACAGGATGAAGACCGGGATCGGTTCTTGGCGAAAACCGAAAATTTCCGCCTGTTGCTGGCCGCCAACAACAAGGCTCTTGAGGGCATGGCTCAGGCCACTGAGGATGCGCAGTCGAGCGCGGTTTTCAGCATGGCGCATGTTCGGGCGCAGTGTTTGATGATCGCCTCCAACGTGCGGCAGATGATCGAGCGGCTGTGCCTGATGGCTCCGGGCCGATATGACGCACTCCGGGATGTTTTCAATGCGCGTGTTCTGGCCATGGAAAAGGCCATGGACGAAGGCGCACTGGTCGATGACGGGCCGCTCGTCCTTGAAATGGAGGATATCTGTGCTGATTCCGTACCGCAGACCGGGGCCAAAATGGCCATGCTCGGCGAAGTCCGGGCCGCCCTTGGTGTGGAAGTCCCCCGTGGCTTTTCCATCACGGCAGCGTCTTTTGGACGCATCATGGAACAGACCGGGCTTGGTGATGAAATCAATCGACTGATTCAAATTCACGACAGTGATACTTTGGATGGATTGCGACTCCTGGAGGAAAGCATCAGACACGCCATTGATATGACAGTGATTCCACAGGACATCGAACAGGCCGTGAAGAAAAGTTGTCAGATATTCGGGAAGGTCCGGTTGGCCGTGCGCAGCAGCGCGATTGGTGAGGATTCCGAAGACGCGAGTTTTGCCGGACAATTCGCGTCGAAGCTCGGGGTGAAGGCGGATGATGTGTTGGAAGCCTATCGACGGGTGGTTGCCAGTGCCTATTCGTCCACGGCCATGTCCTATCGGCTCAACCGGGGTTTGCGTGACGATGCCGTTATCATGTGCGTGGCCTGCATGGAAATGATCAACGCCAAGGCGGGCGGAGTTGTCTATACCCGTTCACCCATGGGGCGGCATGACCGTCAGGTGCTGGTCAATGCGGTGCCCGGCCTGCCGAGCGCGGTGGTGGATGGATCGTCGTTGGTTGATTCATGGGTGGTTGACCGGGAATCCCTGACCATTCTGGATCGGCATATCGCGGTCAAGGATGTCTGTCATGGCGTGGCGACAAATGGTCGTATTATTCGGGAAAGATTGTCGGGCGAGAGAAGCGGTGCGCCATCTGTTGACGATACGTTCGTGAAAGAACTTGTGCAGCAGGCTCTCCGTATTGAACGGTATTTCACGCATCCGCAGGATATTGAGTGGGCGTTGGCGGACGATGGACGACTCGTCTTTCTGCAATGTCGTCCCTTGGCGGTTTGTGAACCACATGATGAGGTGCCGTCCGAAATGGAGCGGACTGAAGATGCTGGCGCCATTCTTTTTGACGCCTGTGATGTTGCCAGTCCCGGGGTGGCGGGAGGTCCGGTTTTCCCTGTGGCCGCTGATGAGGATATGTCCCAATTTCCTGACGGTGGGGTGGTGGTGTCGCGGAGTGCCCGACCGCAATTGTCCGTGCTCATGGCCCATGCCAGTGCCTTGGTGACAGACTACGGCAGTTCGGTGGGCCATCTCGCCAATGTCGCCCGGGAATTCGGTATCCCGTACCTGATCGCCGGTCCCGGTGCCTTTGAGCAATTGTCCGGGGTTGGGGTGGTCACGGTCAATGCGATGAACGGGACCATCTCTCTTGGATTGCGGCAATCCCAGCTAGACGCTGCCGTCACGACTGATTCGGTGGTTTTAGGTAATGATGTGCGGATGGCGTTGCAACGGGTTTTGCCATGTCTCGTGCCGTTGTCGCTGACTGACCCGGAGTCTCCGGATTTCGTGCCAGAAAATTGTGTCTCACTTCACGACATCACCCGATTTTGCCATGAAAAAGCGGTGAATGAGATGTTCATGGGCGGGGAACGTTTGACCTCCAATGCGCGAAAATTGGTCGGTAAAACTCCCACGCAGTACTGGCTTATCGACATTGGGGGCGGCACGGTTGAAACCGCTGACACCGCGCGGGTCACCCTGAATGACATTCGGTCCAACGCCATGCAGGCGGTGTGGCGCGGCATGACCGCTATCCCTTGGGACGGGCCTCCGCCGGTCGCGGCGGGTGGGCTGATGGCCGTCCTGTCCGAGGCGGCGAGTAATCCTGCCCTGACCCCGGGCATGGCAAATAGCATGGGAGAGCGGAATTATTTCATTGTCGGTCGGCAGTATTGCAATCTGCAATCCCGTTTCGGATTCCATTTTTGCACCATCGAAGGGTTTGCCGGAGACGATCCCACAGAGAATTATGCGCTGTTTCAATTCAAGGGCGGCGGCGCGGATATGGCGCGTCGGTCTCGGCGAACGGCCATGATCGGAACATTGTTGGAACGTCATGGATTTATTGTTGAGATTCGAGATGACGCTCTGTTCGCGCGTATCGAAGGTGTGGAGGCCGACGCCGTGGAGCAGGCACTTGTGGTGGCGGGATATCTTTTGGTGCACACGCGGCAGGTTGATATGGTCTGTGCCGATATCGCGTCCATTGATCGGTACAAGCAGAAATTTTCAACGGATATCAATGCCCTTTTGTCCGGGAAAATGACGGATATCCATGACTGGAGGTGTGGCGCATGATTCCTTCATCATACAGAAAACTTCGGTGGACCCTTGTGCTCATGACGGTGAGCCTGTCTCTCGTTCCGCTCTTTGCGCTCGGCTATGTCATTCATGCAGAATTCAGTCAGTCCTATGAAGAAAAACTGGCGAGCAATTTACAGTTGATGACGAGCAATAAACGGGACGCCATCGACATGTTCTTGAGTGAACGGATAGTCCAATTGCAACTGCTTGCGGATATGCACAGTTTTGCGGATATGAAGGACCAGAAAATACTGCGATCCGTATTCAATGCCATGCAGCATGTCTCCCATTCCTTCATTGATATCGGGGTGATCGGACAGGACGGACAACATAAATCGTATTGTGGGCCTTTTGATCTCAAGGATGTCAATTACCGGGATGAACCCTGGTTCAATCAGGTCATGCTCAAGGGCTTGTATGTCAGTGATGTCTTCATGGGGTTCCGGAATTTTCCGCATTTCATCATTGCGGTGAAACGGCGGGAAGGGGACATCACCTGGATACTCCGGGCCACGATCGATTCGGAGGTGTTCACATCTTTGGTGCGGAATGTCCGTATCGGCAAACAGGGTGACGCCTATCTCGTCAATCGGCATGACGCCTTGCAGACCCCGTCCCGTTTTGGTGGCGCGGTGTTGTCGCAGGCTGAGCTGCCCGAACACCGGGGAGAAGGCGATGTGGAAATCGTCAATTGGCAGAAGGACGGCACACCGTTTGTGGCTGGGATCACTCGATTGGCCCATGCCGGATGGCGGCTGGTCATCATCGAGAACCCGGACGAGGAACTGTCACCGCTGTTGCGGACGCAATCACTCATTTTCACGCTGTTATCCATCTGCGCGCTCATGATTTTTGTCGGAGCGTACAGTTCTGTGGCATCCATCGTGGCCAAGTTGCGGGCTTCGGATCGTGAACGGGCGGCCATGGATGCTGCGGTCATGCAGTCAAGCAAGATGGCATCGCTGGGTAAACTGGCAGCTGGCGTGGCCCATGAAATCAATAATCCCCTGTCGATTATCAGAGAGAGTGCCGGATGGATTCGCGATATCATTAATGATGGGGAAGTGGGCGAAGGCGAAGCTGTAGACGATCTTCAGGAGGCCACGGACGACATTGATCGGCATGTTGAACGGGCGCGGACTGTGACCCATCGAATGTTGGGGTTTGCCCGGCGGATGGAACCGTTGCATGAAGACGTTGATCTCAACCTGTTGGCCATGCAGACCTTTTCATTCCTCGAAAATGAAACCCGCCACCGGAATATCGATGTGGTGCGTCGGTTTGATCCGGATTTGCCGCTTATCACTACCGACTCCAATCAGGTCCAGCAGGTCTTGTTGAACCTGCTTGAAAACGCCATCGATGCCATCGGTGAAAATGGGTCCATTGTCCTTTCGACCAAGGAACAGCAGGGACGGGTGGTTGTCGAAATCGAAGACAGTGGTGACGGCATTCCCGAAGAACATATCAACAAGGTTTTTGATCCGTTTTTTACGACCAAAGCCACGGGAGAAGGCACCGGGCTGGGGTTGTCCATCGTCTACACCACGCTCAAGAAGTTGGGCGGCAGGATCTCGGTACGGAGCCGACGCGGTCAGGGAACGATTTTCACGGTGTCCCTGCCCTTGACCTGCCCGGTTTTTCCCGAGTGTCAGGAGGAAATATGACTCGAATACACGTTCTCGTCGTCGATGATGAGCCGGATTTTTTGAAGCTCATTCAACGTCGATTGGCAAAAAGAAATGTGGATGTGGATGTCGCCACCAGCGGAGAATCCGCGCTTGAGCAGTTGCGGAAGAATTCGGTGGACGTGGTGATTCTTGATGTGAAGATGCCGGGCTTGAGCGGTATTGAGACTCTCAAGGAGATTCGGAAGCGGTTTGGAAACATCGCGGTCATCATGCTCACCGGACATGGGTCGGTGAAGTCTGGCATCGATGGCATGAGTCATGGGGCCTATGACTACATTCTCAAACCGTTTTCCATTGATGATCTGCTTGAGCGAATTCGTGCAGCCAGTGAACATTCCCGATTGAAGAGACAGGACCGAGGTGAGGCATGAAACTCGTGAGGGTCAGACGAATAGCCCGTCTGGGGCAGTATGTGTACCCCGCATCCTGTCTGGTGATTGGGGCTATTGTCTGGAAATATCCACCGTCTGACCATCTTTTCGTGATGCTGGCCATCGGTGCCGGTGTGCTGTGCATGTGGGGAGTGCTTCGGATCGCTTTTCGATGGCTGGAGGACGCCACTGCCGAACAGTCCCGGCTTGGCAAGGAGTTGATCCAGTCGCAAAAGGTGCTGGCCCTTGGCGAAATTTCCACGGGCATTGCCCATGAGATCAACAACCCTCTGAATATCATTTTACGTGAAGTCGAATTGTTGAGGACACAGCTTGATGCCCCGCCGTCTTCCAATGATCTGGGCGAAATCCGTGACAGTCTGGATTCCATTCTCGGACAGGTTGAACGGTGCTCGGAAATCACGCACAAGTTGCTGGATTTCGCCCGCCATCGGCGTCCTGTGTCGCAGTTCGCCGATATCAACCTGCTCATGGAGGACATGTTGTCTCTGGTCGAGCGGGAGTCCGGGACCGACAGTATCTGGATCGTCAGGGCCTTTGATGATCTCATGCCCATGGTCAAGACCGATCCGCCGTTGTTACGACAGGTCTTTCTCAATCTTCTTATCAATGCTGTGCAGGCCATGGGCAAGAGCGGCGTGATTTTCGTGTCCACCTATTGCGAGGACGGCATGGCGTGTGTCGAAGTCCGGGACACCGGCCCAGGCATAAGCCCGGATGATATCAAGCGGATTTTCAATCCTTTTTATACGACGAAACCTCCGGGTGATGGCACGGGGCTGGGCCTGTCGGTCAGCCTGCGGATTATCAATGAACTCGGGGGAAGTCTGTGTGTGAAATCAGATCCCGGTGAAGGCGCGACCTTTACCGTTCGGATCCCAATAGACCATTGAGAGGTTCCCATGGAAAGTACTGCACGAGTCCTGGTTGTTGATGACGAAGAACGGTTTCGGAAATCCATGGCCCGTATCCTGCGTTCGAAGGGCTATGTCGTGGACGAAGTCGGCGATGGCATGGCCGCACTAAACACGCTCGCGACCGGCGGGTTTGACGTGGTGTTGCTCGATTTGAAGATGCCTGAAATGTCGGGCGAAGAAACTTTTCAGGAGATTCGGTTGCAGGGATTCGATGTCGAAACCATTTGTCTGACCGGGCATGTGTCCATCGATGACGCGACTCGGCTGTTGCGACGTGGTGTCTTTGATTATCTCGTGAAACCCGCATCCGTGGATGAAATCCTCGGAGCGGTGCAGCGAGCCATGGAAAAGAAACAGCTTCGGAATGATGAAATAGCAATAGATCAGCTTTTCAGGAATTCAGCGATGCGTTGAGATGGTGTTGAGGGAGTGGCTTTGGCTGATTCGGGCAGCATGGTGTCGCGACGTGGGCGTTGTGCTTTTGGCGAGAGTCTTGATGTGGTACATGATGTGGACTGTATGTCTTTTTACGGGGAGTACGGCGTGGATGATTTCAGTTATGAAAATATGGGATTCTGTTATTGGAACGGGTCGTTAGGTCCGTTCAATATCGGCGTCGTCGGGGTCGGCAACGGGTTGAAGGTTCTGGTGGACATCATTTACAATGAAGCCTTTCGGGAATTTTTGCCGGAAATTCGTTTGCTCGCCGTGAGTCACGAGGGCGAAACCGAAACCGTGCTGCGAGAATTGGATGGCATCGCCTGTCCGGTCTACGCCACTTGGCCGGAAATGCTCGATATGCATCCAGAAATCAATTTGGTTGTTGAAATTACTGGAAGTCGTGAAATTCGGTGCCGGTTGCGGCAGTCTCTTCCAGATCGAATTTCACTCATGGATCATCGCGAGTTTGTTTTCATGTGCGGTCTGCACGACATGGCGTTGGTCAAGACCCATTACATGAATCATCTGGACCATCAGCGAACCCTGTTGCAGTCCATCATCGATGAGATTCGGGAAGACATCTTCCTGCTCGATAAAAAGGGGAACATCACGGATGTGAATCGGATGGTCTGGCAACGGATCGGCCTGTCTCGAAAGGAGCTGTTGGGGCAACCGTGCTGGCACGCGGCGCGACTCCGGGATGGTTCGATTTTTTGTTCCGAACTCGATCCGGCCTGTCCATTTCATGCGACCCTGAAAAGCGGTAAAAAGGAAGAGTCCCTCGTCACTCGGATCAATGGGAACGGATTGCTGCAATATTATCGACTGTACGCGTATCCCATCTATGACATCAGAGGAAATATGACCCATATTATGGTCATGCACCGGGATATCACCGAGCGAACCCGTCGGGAAAAGTTTCAGCATCAGCGGGACAAGTTCGCCATTATCGGGGAAATGTCCACGTATCTGGCCCATGAAATCCGGAACCCGCTTTTTGCCGTGGGAGGATTTGCCAATTCTCTGTTGAAATCATCCAACCTCGACGCCAAGGATCGGGAAAAAGCCCAGATCATTGCCGATGAAACCCAACGATTGGACAAGATGTTGAGCAACATGCTGAATTTTGCCCGGCCCACGCGGGTGGGGGCGGAAAATGTCGATATCCTCACCGTGTGTCGGGATGTGGCGGAACTGATGTCCGTGGGCTATGGCAAACGCGGGTATTCCATCTCGGTGGATGCTCCGCCGTTGCCTCCGGTCAAAGGCGAGGCCGATGCGTTCAAGCAGTGCATCGTCAACCTTGTCAAGAATAGCATTGAAGCCATGCCGGACGGTGGAAAGATCCTTTTGGAATTGTCGTTGGACGGTGGAGAAGTTGTTTTGAAGGTGATTGATTCTGGTGAGGGGATGGCTGAACAGGAATTGGGAAAGGTCTTCAATCCGTTTTATTCTACCAAGGAAGACGGCAATGGTCTCGGGTTGGCCATGATCAAGAAGATCGTGGAAGATTTTGGCGGGACAGTGGATATCGCCAGCAAGGTCGGGCAGGGCACGACCGTGTCCATGCGGCTGTTGCCGGTGCTCGATGTGGACAACGAAGACGTGGTTGAGGACGCACCCACTACCGCCGAGATCGGGGAATATTGATGAACCCCCGCACCAGGAAGGTACGGGGGCCGTGACGGGGTGTTTGCGCGTACCCCCAGAGGAAGGGCCGTCGGCATTATTCCGATGCTGCGTGGTGTGTGGCGTTGGGTGAGGGGAATGGGGAACCGGTGTGTTCAAGTCCCCCCTTGGAGAGTTCCTGCCGTACTTCATCGAGGTCGATGATCCGTGGCGGAACGAGAGAATACCCGGAGGCATCACACCAGTCGTGGTTGGTGGCAAAAACGGTGTCATACCGGATTTCATCGAGAATGTAGTATCCCTCTTCGCCCATGATGCGGTCCCATTGGTGGACCATGAATTCGAACTTGGACGGATCAAACGGTCCCGGGGTCGTCCATTCCCAGGAAAATTTGCACAGCTCGTTGTCAAAACCCAGTACGCAGAGATACTTGGCCTTGCTGTCCAGATACATGCGACGTCTGATCTTGAGAGGATTCGCCGTAATCAGGGAGGTGTCGAATTCGACGGGAACACCGTCCACCGTCACCTGAATGTGGCAGACGTCATCAATCCGCATTCCCCATGTGGCGGTCTTTCCCTTGCGCCACCAGTCGAGTGCCTTCATGGCATACACATCAGACCCATATTCATTGACGAGACCAGCGGTCTTTTCGGATATGGGATGGAGTGCGAGATCACATGAATGTCCATGTACAGTAAAAGCGATTTGCATGGTAAATTCTCCTTATTGTGACTTTTTCCCTTCGTGATATTTGTGTTTTTGCATAGGGTGTGCCTGAATAGATTTTTATATTCCTTGCTGTATTTATTCACTTGGAAATATTGGATTCTTTTTTGAAATCTGAAAATATGGCAACATTTGATGGAACGGCAAAGAGTCTTTTTTTGCCCGATATTTGCCAGATCCTGCCACAACAAATGGTTGAAAATATGTGAAGCACGAATGTGGGGTACAGAATGGATGTGCCGAGATTCTTTGCAAGAAAGAAAATGTTTTTGCGGAAAAAGAATCTATTTGCGTGTTTTTTTTGGGTTCTTTTTGTGTGAAAGGTTTGTCCTGTTGACGCTTTTTTTGTGGAGGAGTATGTAAAAACCGTTTCGATGTTTTTGGTGTTGGAAAGGGTGCCCCTCCTTCAAGCTGTGTTGGAGGCCTTTCTGTGAAAATGTTGTCAATTGTATTGTGCTTGTTGCGGCATAATTGTACAGAAACAAACACTGAAGAAAGCGGACAAGGCAAGGACGATATGTCGGACACGCTCTGTGGTGGAGAAAATTGTGTCTTGCATTAGGCTCATTTGAGCATAGTGCTCATTGAAAGACGATCTTGGTGGAGAAGATATCTGCCTTTGACGGAATATGGAGTTGGCTGCTGATGAAAACTGTTCACGTTCACGATGCCGTCGGTATGGTGCTGTGTCATGATATGACGCGGATTGTCCCCGGAGAGACCAAGGGACCAGCGTTCAGAAAAGGTCATGTCATAGCTGAAGAAGATATCCCGTTGTTGTTGGATATCGGCAAGGAACACATTTATGTGCTCGATCTGGAAAAAGGAAAGATTCATGAAAACGAAGCGGCCGAGCGTATTTCGAAAGCCGCTGTCGGCCCGGGCATCACTTTATCCGAAGTGAGTGAAGGGCGCGTCAATTTTCAGGCCTCGCCCGGATTGCTCGATGTGAATGTTGAGGCCCTGAATCGGATCAATTCCATTGAAGAAGTGGTCCTGGCCACCATGCATACCGGCCAGCAGGTCACTCAGGCCAGACCCGTGGCCGGAACACGGGTGGTTCCGCTGGTCATCGATGAATCGAAAATCGAGCGGGTCGAATCCATTTGTGCCGACTATCCCTATGTGGTCGGAGTCCGGCCATTCAAACATCGTCATGTCGGGCTGGTTACCACCGGGAGTGAAGTTTTTCACGGGCGTATTACAGACAAATTCGGTCCGGTCATTCGTAAAAAATTCAAGCAATTGGGATCAACCGTCATGGATCAGCGGTTGACATCTGACGACCCGTCCATGACCCGGGACGCCATCATGGCCTTTATTGCCGAAGGTGCTGAAATGGTGGTGGTCACGGGTGGCATGTCTGTTGATCCGGATGATCAGACGCCCACGGCCATCCGGGCCACTGGTGCCGAGGTCGTGACCTATGGTTCCCCAACTTTTCCTGGCGTCATGTTCATGCTCGCCAGACTTGGTGATGTGCCCATTCTCGGGCTGCCCGGGTGTGTCATGTACTACCGGGCTTCTGTTTTTGATCTTGTGGTGCCCCGCATTCTGGCCGGGGAAGAGATTTCTCGTGAGGACATTGTGGCTCTGGGCCACGGCGGATTTTGCGCTTCGTGTGATGTGTGTCGATACCCTATATGCCCCTTTGGTAAATAGTCATTGGATCGCGACTTTCATTTTGAGATTCGCAACAGCGAGACAGTCATATACTTTCAAGGAGGAATACTGTCATGATTAAACGGACTCTTATGGTGAACGGCATTGCCCGGCAGGTCGTCTGTGAAGCAGACGAATCTCTGGCCAATGTCCTGCGTGAAAACCTGGGCCTGACAAGTGTGAAGGTCGGTTGTAATACCGGTCAATGCGGCAGTTGCAGTATCATCAAGGATGGAAAGTTGATCCGTTCTTGCACCATGAAGATGAAACGTGTCAAAAATGGTTCGAAAGTTATGACCCTCGAAGGGCTTGGCACACCGGATAACCTGCATCCCATCCAGTTGGCCTGGATCGCGTATGGCGGTGCCCAATGCGGTTTCTGTTCGCCGGGTTTCCTGATGTCCACGTATGCCTTGTTGGGAACCAATCCCAAACCGACGCGCGAGGAAGTGCGTGACTGGTTCCAGAAACATCGTAATGCCTGCCGGTGCACCGGGTACAAACCGCTGGTCGACGCCGTTATGGCGGCTGCCGAGGTCCTGCGGGGCGACAAGAGCAAGGACGATCTGATCTTCAAGATTCCCGAAGACGGTCGTATTTGGGGCACCAATTATCCGCGTCCTTCGGCTGTTGCCAAGGTCACGGGGACGTGGGACTTCGGTGCGGACGTCGGTTTGCGTCTGCCTCCTGGAACCTTGCAGTGCCAGCTGGTGCAAGCCGAGGTTTCTCATGCGAAAATTTTGTCTATTGATACCTCCGAGGCCGAAGCTGTCCCGGGTGTGTACAAGGTCGTCACCGCACAGGACGTCAAAGGCAAAAACCGGATTACCGGTCTGATTACCTTCCCCTCCAACAAGGGTGACGGTTGGGATCGTCCCATTCTGTGTGACGAAAAGGTCTTCCAGTATGGTGATGCTCTCGCCATTGTCTGCGCCGATACATTGGCCGCAGCCAAGGAAGGGGCCGCAAAGGTCAAGGTGGAGCTGGAACAACTGCCCGAGTACATGAGTGCCCCGGCGGCCATGGCTGATGACGCCATGGAAATTCATCCTGGCACGCCCAATGTGTATTACGAACAGAAAGTGGCCAAGGGTGAAGACACGGCGCCCATTTTCGAAAAAGCAGACGTGGTCATCGAAGGTGACTACTACACCCAACGTCAGCCGCATATGCCCATCGAGCCGGATGTTGGATTTGCGTACATGGATGAAGACAAACTGGTCATTCACTCAAAATCCATCGGTATTCACCTGCATCTGTACATGATTGCTCCCGGTCTGGGCATGGAACCTGAAAAGATGGTGCTGGTTCAGAATCCCACAGGGGGAACGTTTGGATACAAGTTCTCGCCGACCATGGAAGCATTGGTTGGCGCAGCCGCCATGGCAACCGGTCGTCCGGTGTACCTGAATTACACCTGGAAACAACAGCAGACGTATACCGGCAAACGTTCGCCGCAATTTACCACCGTGCGCATGGCTGCCACCAAGGAAGGCAAGTTGCTCGGTATGGAAACGGATTGGACCGTGGACCATGGCCCATATTCCGAATTCGGTGATCTGCTGACCCTGCGAGGTGCCCAGTATATCGGTGCCGGATATGATATTCCCGCGATTCGTGGTGAAGGGCGGACCGTGTGTACCAACCATTGTTGGGGCGCGGCCTTCCGTGGTTATGGTGCTCCCGAGGCGGAATTCCCCTCTGAAGTGCTCATGGATGAGCTGGCCGAAAAACTTGGGATGGACCCGCTCGATCTGCGGTACAAGAACGTCTATCGCAAGGGCTCGACCACGCCGACCGGTCAGGACCCGGAAGTCTATTCCCTGCCTGAGATGATCGATAGGATTCGTCCCAAATATGCGGAAGCCAAGAAACAGGCTGCCGAGCAGTCCACTGACGCGATCAAACGCGGCGTGGGTATCTCTGTTGGTGTCTATGGGTCCGGTCTGGACGGCCCTGATACCGCTGAAGTCGATATCGCGTTGAACGAAGACAATACCGTGACCGTGTTCACTGCGTGGGGCGATCATGGACAGGGTGCTGATATGGGAACTTTGGGCACGGCGCACGAAGCGTTGCGGCCCATGAACCTGTCTCCTGACCAGATTCATCTGGTGATGGGTGACACCAGCTTGGCTCCGAATGCGGGACCGGCTGGCGGCAGTCGTTCGCAGGTTGTTGTTGGTCAGGCGACCAAGAATGCCTGTGATTTGCTGGTCGCGGCCATGAAGAAAAAGGACGGAACCTTCCGCACCTATGAAGAAATGGTCGCCGAGGAACTGGACCTCCGGTACAACGGTAAGTGGACGGCTCCTGCCAATGACTGCGATGAAAACGGTCAGGGAAATCCGTTCTGCTGCTATATGTACGGCGTGTTCCTGTCCCAGGTCGCCGTGGATGTCGCGACCGGAAAGACCACGGTAGAGAAAATGGTCACTGTCGCCGATATCGGTGTGGTGAACAACTACCTGCTGGTGGATGGTCAGATTCACGGTGGTGTTGCCCAGGGTATCGGCCTTGCCTTGAGTGAGGATTATGAGGATATCAAGAAACATTCCACCATGGTTGGTGCCGGACTGCCCTACATCAAGCAGATTCCGGATGACATGGAGATCATTTACGTGGAAACCCCGCGTCCCGATGGTCCCTTTGGCGCGTCCGGTGTCGGTGAAATGCCGCTGACCGCACCTCATGCAGCCATTATCAATGCTATCTATAATGCCTGCGGTGCCCGAATCAGGAAACTGCCTGCCTACCCTGAAAAGGTGTTGGCGGCCATGAAGGTGTAAAGAATAGACCGTACCATTGGCGGCCCGTGCCTCGGCACGGGCCGCTTTTTCCATGAGTGGGGAGATATGGAACAGGCCGAATTGAGACAGTGGGAACAGCAATGTGTGCAAGAGGAAGTGCCGTGGTGCCTCGCGGCGTGTCCGCTGCATGTTGATGCCAAGGCTTTTTGTGCCTTGATGGCGCAACAGCGGTGGGACAAGGCGTGGATGGTTTTGGCCAAGACACTTCCTGTGCCCGGCATACTGGCTCGGTTGTGCGATGCGCCGTGTCAGGAAGTCTGTGTGCGCAAGGATGTGGGTGGAGCGATCGAAATGGGCCGTTTGGAACGGTTTTGCGCCGAGAACGCCAAGCCCGTGGCGCCGCCTCGACGGCTGCCGTCCCGGGGAAAATCCATTGCCGTGTTCGGTGGTGGCTTGACCGGCCTGTGCGGTGCGTGGGAATTGGCCCGCCGGGGATTTGACGTAACCCTGTCTTGTTCGGTTGTGGGTGAAGGCTTGCCCGCATTGCCGGACGGTGTGTTGGATGCGGAAGTGGCCAGCCTTGAAAAATTGGGTGTTGTCATTCGGCGCAGTGAGTCGCTACCGCTTGAACGGTTGCAGGACTGCCTCGTGGACAGCGATGCCGCGTTCATTGATTCGGCGAGTGTGCCGGAAGACTGGACGGTGTTTCTGGGTGAGCCGGATGCGATGACGCTTGGAACCACGCAACTCGGCGTTTTTTCGAGTCCGGCAGGAGAATCATCCGCGATTATGCAGGCGGCCGCTGGTCGTCGAGCCGCCAATTCCGTGGAGCGGTTCACGCAGGGCGTGTCCATGGTGTCGGGCCGCGATCATGAAGGGCCGTATGCAACGCGTTTGTTTACCAATTTGGCCTCTGTTGACGTGGTTGAGCCGATCAAGACATCGGGTCCGTATTCCGAAGACACTGCTCGTGATGAGGCGAAACGGTGTCTGCAATGCGAATGTATGGAATGTGTCAAAGGGTGCGAATACCTGCGCCATTTCAACTATTATCCCAAGGTGTACGTCCGGCAGGTGTACAATAACGAGTCCATTGTCATGGGCACGAGACAGGCCAATACCCTGATTAATTCCTGTATGTTGTGCGGATTGTGCGAAACCGTGTGCCCCGAAGATTTTTCCATGGCCGACGTATGCCTTCAGGCGCGACAGACCATGGTCGAAACCGGAAAAATGCCGCAGTCAGCCCATGAATTCGCCTTGCGCGACATGGCCTTTGCGGATGGGGACAGGTGTACGTTGGCCCGTCATGCTCCGGGCGAATCTTCCAGTGAATATGTCTTTTTTCCTGGCTGTCAGTTGACGGCGTCTGATCCCGAAGGGGTCATGGCAGCGTATGGCGACCTCCGGGATCGGCTCGGAGCTGTCGGATTGATGCTGCATTGTTGCAGTGCCCCGGCAGCGTGGGCGGGACGTCAGGCTTTGGCCGAGGCATCCATGGCGACGCTCAAGCAACAGTGGGAGGATTTGGGCTGTCCCCGAATCATTGCAGCCTGTCCCACCTGTCTGAAGACATTGCGTCAGGGATTGCCGGATGTCGAAATCCTTTCGCATTGGTCAATATTGCGGGCCGTGGGGCTGCCGTCGGGTGCGATGTCGGTACCGTGTCCGTTGGCGGTCAATGATCCCTGTGCAGCTCGATATGATCCGCTTTTGCGCGAGGATGTCCGGGCCGTGCTGGATCGGATGCGGGTCGAGATGGTCGAGCCTGCGTACAATGGGGAGTTGGCCCAGTGTTGCGGGTATGGCGGGCTTGTCTCCGAAGCCAATCCGGATCTGGGGCTGGCGGTGGCCGATGTACGTGCCAAGGGAGCGGATGAGGATTTTGTGACCTATTGCATCATGTGTCGTGACATGATCGCCAAGACCGGAAAGCGGGCCATGCATGTGTATGATTTGCTCTATCCACGGCAGGACGATCCCGCAGCGCGTCCTTCCCCCGGATATTCGGCCCGGCGGGAAAATCGGGTTCGACTCAAGGAACAATTGCTCCGGGATGTGTGGGGACAGGACGAGACACATACTGTCGAACCGTATGAATCCATTGAGTTTGATGTGACAGACGCGGTTGCGCGCAGCATGGAGGATCGGCGGATTTTGAAGAGCGACATCCAGAAAGTGCTGTTGCAAGCCAGAGAGTCTGGGACGCGTCTGGTGAATCGCGAGACCGGCTATTTTCTCGCGAGTTTTCGACCTGTGGTAATGACCTATTGGGTTGAATATGAAGAAAGGGCCGCAGGACTTTTGGTGCATCGGGTCTGGTGTCATCGAATGAAGATACAGGGGGCGCAGCCATGAGTGTCATCAAGGTACCGGAAGCGGATATTGCGGGCTGGACCTGCGCGACATGTGGAACGGAATTGGTGCTGGCTCCGGTGGAGCTGGAATATCTTGATTCCCTGTTCAATGTGGAATTGCCACGATGTCCTTCCTGCGGGTTCGTGTACATCCCGGAAGGGCTGGCTCTCGGGAAAATGCATCAGGTCGAGCAGTTGCTGGAGGACAAGTGACGCCTTCGACAACAGAAATCCCGTTGTGGGAGCACCCCGTTTTGCGTGCGGCTGCCGGGGAAACCCTGCGACCCGGCGGGTTTGCGATCACGGATCGGGCAGCGGCTCTGATCGGCCTTGTGCCCGGCTGGCGCGTGCTTGACGTAGGCAGTGGACTGGGGGTCACGGTGGACCGACTTCGTGCCCGTTTTGGCGTTGAAAGTTGGGGGGTAGAGCTGTCCGGATCACAGATCGCCCGTGGAGACGCTCGTCATGTCATTCAGGCTCGTGGGGATGTATTGCCCTTTGCGGATGGGACCTTTGATGCGGTCTTTTGTGAATGTGTGCTGTCCCTGTTCGAGAACCCTCGGCAGGGGCTTGCGGAGTTTCATCGTGTCATTCGGCCGCAGGGGGTTGTCGTGCTGGCGGACCTTTATGCCGAGGGGCGAATTGAGTCCTCGGGGAATTCCTGCGGGGAGAGGGCGGTTTCACTCGCAACGACGCGGACGCAAATCGAGGCGTGTGGATTTTCTGTCCGTCTGGTGGAGGACCATACCGATCAATTGAAAAATTTGGCGGCGAAATTGGTGTTCGCCGGAGACCATCGGGCCGGGGGATGTGGTTGTGGTCTCGGGTATTATCTCATGATTGCGCAAAAAGAGGGAGAGCCTCATGGTGGATGAGACGGGTCTCAAGATGATGGAATACGGCGGCAAGGGCTATTGTTGCAGCCAGATTGTGCTGTTGCTGGCCTTGGACGAAATGGGGCGGGACAACCCTGATCTGATCCGGGCCGCTGCTGGATTGTGCAATGGGCTTGGCGACTGTTCCGGTCCCTGTGGCGTGTATACCGGCGCGGCGTTGCTGCTTGGTCTGTATGGGGGCAAGGGGTTGGATATGGAAGAATCCGTGGAGATCCTGCCGTTGATGCTTGAACAGTTGCGGGAGTGGTTTGCCCAGACCACATTGGAATACGGCGGTATGGCGTGTCAGGATATTCTGGATGGCCGGTGTGGACAGCCGGATGTGGCACGATGCGGCGGTTTGCTGGCCGCAACCTATGAGCAGGTCCGTGCGATTCTGGTTGAGCATGGACTGGATCCGTCCGAAGGACGTGATGTTCCATGAGCCGTTTGCCTCGAAGCGTCTGTCCCGTGTGCTTGCGACCGATTCCGGCCGAGCATGAGACGGTTGGCGACGATACCTTTCTGGTCAAGACCTGTCCTGAACACGGCTCTTTTCGGACCATTGTCTGGCGCGGTTCGCCCGCATTCTCGACATGGTCCCGAGTGAAAATTCCGTCGCCTCCAAAGAAGCCGTTCACCCGGGTGGATAAGGGGTGTCCGCTGGACTGTGGGTTGTGTGATGCCCATCGACAGCACACCTGCACCGCTGTGGTGGAAGTGACATGGCGATGCAATCTCGGATGCCCGGTCTGTTTTGCGTCGTCAGGGCACAGTGCGCCACCCGACCCTACCCACGAGGAACTCGGATTTTTGTTCGATCGGGTGAAGGTGGCGTCCGGTCTGTGCAACATCCAACTTTCCGGGGGCGAACCCACCGTGCGCGAGGATCTGCCGGAAGTCATTCGGATTGCCAAACACAAAGGCTTTCCGTTTGTGCAGCTCAATTCCAACGGACTGCGGATCGGACAGGAAAAAGGGTATGCCGCGCGGCTGGCCAAGGCCGGATTGAATTCCGTCTTCCTGCAATTCGACGGGGTGGACGATGCGGTCTATGAGACCCTGCGTGGTCGGCCTCTTCTGGCGGTCAAAATGGCTGCGTTGCGTGCCTTGGCCGAGGCAGGCATCGGGGTCGTCTTGGTTCCGACCGTCATTCCGGGAGTGAATGACGACGCATTGGGTGCCATTATCGAACTGGCTGCCGAACAGTCGCCACATATTCGCGGTGTCCATTTTCAACCCGTGAGCTATTTTGGTCGATATGCGCAGGCTCCGACAGACGACCAACGGATCACTTTGCCGGAATTGATGCGTCTGCTTGAAGCCCAGACCCGGGGGGCGTTGCGGGCGACCCATTTCATGCCGCCCGGATGTGAGCATTCGCACTGTTCGTTTCACGCCAATTACGTGGTCATGGATGACGGGCAGTTGCATAAACTGTCAGCAGAAGGAAAATGCGGGTGCCAGCCGCGTCCCGCATCCGAGGGCGCGGACAAGGCCAAGGCGTTTGTGAAACGCCAGTGGGTGGCTCCGAAAACCGTGTTGCCCATGGCTCCCGGTCCCGATGCATTGGATACCTTTATCAGCCGTGCGGCCACGCATACGCTGGCCGTATCCGCCATGGCGTTTCAGGATGCCTGGACCTTGGACCTTGAACGGCTCAAGGGATGCTGTATTCATGAAGTCTCACCGGATGGGCGATTGATCCCGTTTTGCGCCTACAATTTGACCTCCATGGCGGGGGAAACGCTGTATCGGGGAAAATGCCATGGCCCTGTCGGTTCTTGATCGCTGGTTGATCCGGCGAATGGGCTGGCGTGCGGCAGACCCGCCGACCGCCCGAGATATCCGACGCTGGCAGTGTGATCGGTTGCAGACTCTCGTGTCTCATGCGCAGGCCAACAGTCCTTTTTATGCCCGTCATCTGGCAGGTGTGGATGGGACGGCCATTGTTTCCCCGGAGGAGTATGCCACACTGCCCATGATGACGGCGGATGAAGTGCGTGATCACGGCGAACGGATGGTGTGCGTGTCGCAGGACGCCATCGCGCGGGTGGTGACAGTGACGACTTCGGGCACCACCGGCAGACCAAAGCGGATATTCCAGACGGCCGAGGACCTTGAAGCCACCATCGACTATTTCGCCTGGGGTATGAAAAATCTCGTTGCTCCGGGGCAAACCGTCCTTGTGTTGATGCCCGCAGACAGACCCGGTGGCGTGGGACGATTGTTGGTGGAGGCCATCGAACGGATTGGAGCGCGTGCTGTCACCCATGGCGTCATGCAGGATGTCGAAGCGGCACTCGATCAGTGTCGAGAGGTGCAGGCCCAGAGCCTTGTCGGATCGTCCTCCCATATTCATATGCTTGCTTGCGCGTGGGAGAAACGAGGGGTATCTTTTAACAAAATCCAATCCGTGCTGTTGTGTTGGGATTCAGTCCCCAATGCCGTGGTTCATACGGTGGAACGGGTGTTTGGCTGCCGTGTCTTTCGGCATTGGGGCATGATTGAAACCGGACTGGGCGGTGCCGTGGAGTGTGCCCCGCATTCGGGAATGCATCTTCGGGAAACCGATGTCTATGTGGAAATCATCGACCCGGAAACCGGGGAGCTGCGACCAGACGGGGCGTTCGGGGAAATTGTGGTGTCCACTCCGCTCCGGTTGGGAATGCCGCTGATTCGGTATCGGACGGGTGACATGGGGAGAATCCTCCCTGACAGGTGTGAATGTAAAAGTCCTTTGCGTCGGCTCGATACCCAGGTATTCCGAAAGGAAGACGGAGTGAAAATCGGCTCCGGGGTGCTGACCATGCGGGACTTGAATGAAGTGCTGTACGCCGTGCCCGGATTGGACGATTTTTGTGCATGGTATCATGATGGTCATGTGCGGGTTTTGGTGTGCGGGGATGAATCCACCGTTCCGAAACGCGTGCAAGAGGCCCTCGGGACCATGTCGGTTGTCGAGCAGGGGATGAAAAAGGGGCTGCTCACGGTAGATGTTGCAATGAAAAATGACGGAACCCCGGCTGTATCGGGTCTGGGGAAACGATCCATAGTGCGAGAACTGGAGAAATGAATCATGAAAGCGTTTGTGCGTTCCATTTGTGAACTGATCGGAAAAAATGAAACTTTTGTCATGGCCACGGTGGTGGAGAGTACGGGATCGACCCCGCGTTCTTCCGGGGCGAAAATGGCCGTGCGCGGGGATGGTTCCATCCTCGGTACCGTGGGTGGCGGATTGGTGGAAGCCAAGGCGTGCAAGGATGGTCGGGCCATGCTTGCATCCGGCGACGGCATGGCCGCGCTGACATTTGTTGACATGACGCAGGAACTCGCGGCCAACTCGGATATGATTTGTGGCGGCGGCCTGAGTGTCCTGCTCGAAGTGGTCGAACCCACTGGACCGTGTGCCACGGCGTATAAGGAAGTGGATGCCTTGCTGCGGCAGGGTCACCAGGTCACACTTGTCTCTCGGTTTGAAGGGACTTCGGAGATCAAGGCCGTTGAACATCAGCTTGTTGCTGGTCCTGTCGAGAACGAAACACCTGTCTTCGTCAAAAAAGAGGGTGAGCTGCATCTTTCCGAACCCTTTGTGCCCCCAGCGTCATTGTTCATTTTCGGGGCGGGCCATGTCTCGTTGTTCACGGCGCGGACAGCGGCCATGATCGGGTTCAGAACTGTGGTGCTGGATGACAGAAAGGATTTTGCCAATACCACGCGATTTCCGGAAGCGGATGAAGTGGTTGTTTTGCCGTCATTTGCCGGATGCTGTGACGGATTGGGGGTCGATGAAAATTCGTTTGTCATCATCGTGACACGGGGCCATATGCATGATCGGAATGTATTGGCCGAGGTCCTGCGGACCAAGGCACGATACGTGGGCATGATCGGCAGTACCAAAAAAAGGGACAAGATTTACGCATCGTTGCTTGAAGATGGATTGACCCAGAAAGATATTGATCGATGCCATTGTCCCATCGGTTTGACCATCGGCGCGCAAACACCCGAAGAAATTGCGGTGTCCATCTGCGGTGAATTGATTCAGGTTCGGTCGGGGGAAGTGTGATCCCGCTGGCCGCGATCATTCCGGCGGCAGGGTTGTCTTCCCGTATGGGGGAGTTCAAGCCCCTGCTGCCGTTGGGGAATGGGACGGTATTGTCGCGGTGTGTTGACGGTTTTCGGGCCAACGGCATCGAACAGGTTGTCGTGGTCACCGGCCAACGACATGACGATGTGGCCGCCGCTGCGGTGCAGACCGGGGCACAGCCCGTTCACAACCCCGACTTCATGCGCGGCATGTATTCTTCAGTGGTCGCGGGTGTCCGAGCCTTGAATGCGGATGTCGCGGCCTTTTTTGTGCTTCCGGTGGATATTCCGCTTGTTCGGGGAGTGACAGTGAAGCGGCTGATCGAGAGCTTTTCGGCGTCCGTTCCGTCAGTCCTGTATCCGTGTTTTCTCGGAGAGCGGGGACATCCTCCATTGATCGATCGTCGTTTGGTGCCGGATATTCTGGCCCATGACGGTGCAGGGGGATTGCGAACCGTGCTGGACCGCCACGAGGCCGAGGCCCGGAATCTGGATGTGGCGGATTTTGGTGTGTCTCACGATCTGGATTATCCGGCGGACTATGCCCTGGCACAAGCTGTGGTGGGAACCGGGTATCCGAGTGAACAGGAATGCCGACAATTGTTTGCCATATACGCGGTCCCGGCGAATATCGTCAGGCATTGTCAGGCCGTGAGTCGGGTGGCCGAAGCCCTGTGTGAACGGCTGCAATCCCGGCGGCCCGACAGTGTGTTGGATATGGGATTGGTTCGGGGCGCGGCCTTGACCCATGATATCGGCAAGGGCACCAAACAGCATGAGGTGGTGGGTGCGAAGCGGCTTCATGCCCATGGTTTTCCGGCTGCCGCGACCATCGCCTTGGAGCATTTTGACATGACGTTGGCTTCGGAAGAACCGATCACGGAAAAGGAAATTGTCTTTCTCGCGGACAAATTGGTGTGCGGGGAAGGGCCAGTCTTGTTGCATACCCGGTATCTGCGAAAGATTGAACAATATCGCCATGAACCCGGGGCTGAACAGGCCATTCGAGCCCGTTTAGCCCGTGCCTTGGAGATGTTGGCCCGATTTGACCATGAAATGGGTGTTTCCGCAGAGACCGTGGCCCGGGAGGCGTTGCAGTGATTGTGCTCATGCGACATGCCCGGACAGCCGGAGCCTCTGGACGATGTATCGGCCGCACGCCGGTGCCGTTGTCCGAAGCCGGACGGGAACAGGTTCGGCAGCTTGTGACATCCGTGGGGTGTATCAAATTTCGTCGGTTGTGCACCAGTCCGGCACAGCGAGCTGTGGATACCATTACCCCCATGGCGTTGATTCATGATTTGCAGGTGCAAACCGTGCCGGAATTGAATGAGATCGACATGGGAGCGTGGGACGGGTTGCCCTTTGACGAGGTGCGGCAAAAATATCCGGATCGATATGCGGAACGGGGGAATCAATTCGCCGAGTTTCGGCCGCCGAATGGTGAAAGTTTTTCGGATGTCGCAGCCCGGGCCATGCCTATGGTCGAGCGACTGGCGCAGGGACAGCGACCTGTTCTGGCGGTGACCCATGCCGGGGTGCTTCGTTCTATTTTATGCCGGGTGACAGGCCATCCATTGGATGACCTGTTTCATTTCAAACCCGAATATGTGCGAAGTGTGGTCTTTCGCTGGGAGAACGATCGGCTGACATTGCGCGCTTTCAATGTGGCTCCAGACGACCTTTCGTCTTTTGTTCCGCCGGTTCGCTAGGCACTTTGTGGACAGAAACGGTCCCATCCCATGAGTGCGGCCCCGCCGGAAATGGTTGTGCCGTAAAACAGGATGGGCTTGTCGGTCAGGAATTGATCGATGCTGCTGTTGGCCAGTGTCGTGCCGGTCACGAGCAACATGTCACACCAGTCAATGGCATCGGCTGTGGCGTCGCCACCTTCCACCAATACGCCACGTTTGGTCTGGCCGATGTTGTCCGGGTCCAGATCAATGAGCCGAATTTCGGTTTCCTTGTTGAGGGCTTCAGCCAATGCCGGTTGGAAGCCGATGATGGTGATCTTGCATTTCCCGTATTTTTCCTTGATGTGATTGAATATCTGCTTTGAACATTCCTTTGGCCCCTCGTCCTTGCAGTGAATTGTTCCCCGGGCCAATCCGAGCGAACGGCACACCGCATTGAGGGTGGCCACGAACACGGCACGGTTGAAATTGGTGTCCAACGGCAGGGCCGCGACGTCTTTCAATGTGCCGGTGTAGTTGCCGTAATGGTCGGTAAAAGCCTGTCCCCGTTCGCCACGAAAAGCGGCTTCCATGAGTTTTTCTTTACCCTGCTGGATAGGAAAGTCATTTTCTTCAGGGGTGCCGATGGCTTCCTTGACCGTGAGTGGTCCCGCCGAAACAGTGATGCTTTCGTTGAGGATGTTCTTTTCTTTCCAGAGAGCGACGGCCTTGTCGCGAACGGTTTCCAGTATGGTTTTCATGAGTGCTCCTAGACAGCGGATAGTTTTTTGAGTGCGATGAAAATGGTCAGTGAAAAAAGGCCGATGAGCGAGGACAGGACCAGTGCCCGTTCAAATTCGCCGCTAAAAACGGCGTTATAGATTTCAAGAGAAAGCGTGTTGGTTCTGCCGATGATGTTGCCGCCAAGCATCAGCGTGATTCCGACCTCACCCAGAGAACGGCCCAGGGCCAGAAACCAGCCAGCGGCCAGATTGCGGCGGACATTGGGCAACAGGACAAACCAGAAGGTCTGCCATTCGTTTTTGCCCAGGATTCTGGAGGCCTCGGCCAATGGCTTGACATTGCCCCTGAGTGCCGCTTCCACGGGTTTGACAACCAGTGGCAATCCGGCCACAAACGCGGCAATGACCACACCTGGAAAGCTGAACACAATCTTTATGGGCAGGACCTGCCCGATCAGCCCGGCTCGTCCGAGCAGCATGAGCAGAATGAAGCCGGTGGCGATAGGTGGAAAAACCAGAGGCAGCGTGACCAGAAAATCGACGATCGAACGCAGCATACTTTTCCCCGACGTCAGATAATACCCGAGAAAGATACTGCAAATCAAGTGCAACAGGCCGGAAACAACCATGACTTTGAGTGTCAGGCACAGCGGGCCGATGGTCTGCGGCTGGAGCAGAATCGTGAAGAAATCCATCTGACTCACAGTCCGTTGGCCTGTATGATCGCCTGGGCTTCAGGGGTTTCGAGAAAGTGCAGGAAATCTTTGGCCTGTTCCATGCGTGGGCTGTCTTTGAGCAATCCGGCGAGAATGATGATGGGGGAATAGGTGTCCTGATTGATGACCACATATCCACCCAGTTTGTCGGTCACATTGAGGGTATGGGTGAGGTTCATGAATCCCATGTCGATTTCATTGGTGGTCAGATAGGAGAAGACCTGCGGCACGGTCGCGACTTCGACCAGTCTGGGCTTGATGTCGGGAAGCCGTTTGGTGGATTGCAGGAATTGACGGGCCGCCTTGCCGTAAATGGCTTTGTTGACATCCGGCAGGGCAATTCGTCCGGCGGTGTCCAGGTCGCTTAGAGATGAAAAAGACGTTTTTTTGGCAAAAGCGAGGACGAGCCGACCTTTTCCAAGGGGCTGACGGATGGCAAATTCGAGTGCGGCTTTGTCCAGAAAGCTGGCATCGCCAATGACGATGTCCACGTTGCCGGTCTGTTTTGCCAATGTGGTGACACGGGCCATGTTGCCGAAGAGCAGGTCGATGGTTTGGCCAGTCTGTTTGGTATAGGCCGTGTTGAGTGCGTTGACCATTTTCTTGTATCCCGCACCCGAGGCGAGGACCGCGTTGTCTGCGGCGGCGACTGTTGCCATGCAGAGAATGAGAAAGGCCGTGACAATGAGTGTGCGAGTTGTGCGCATGTGTTTTCCTTGTGAGCTTATGAGTATGAAGGCACGGACAGATGGGCTGTGCCGTGGTGTTGCTGGTATTGACGGGTCAACCAGTCCGGGGTGATGCGGCCGCTTTCCACGGCAATGATATTGTCACCCAGCTGGTCCGCTTCCTTGAGGTCGTGTGTCACGTGAAGAATCGGAATATTGAGATCGGTTTTGAGATCGGCCAACAGGGAACACAGAAAAGTGCGGGTGACCGTATCCAGAGCAGAGAACGGTTCATCGAGCAAAAGCAGGTCCGGTTCTCTGGCAAGGGCCTGACAGAAAGCGGCACGTTGTCGCTCCCCACCTGAAATGCAATCCGGTCGTTGATTTTCAAGATGGAAGATGCCGAAGGTCTTCATCAGACTGTCCACCGAATTCGGCGTGATGGCACCAAAGACGATATTTTGGCGGACGGTCATGTGGGGGAAAAGGGTGTATTCCTGAAAAACCAGTCCGATTTTTCGTTTTCTGGTGGGGACAACGGCCATTGTACTGCGTGAATCCATCCATGTCACGCCATTGAGAGAGATGGTCCCGCTGTCCGGCCTTTCCAGTCCGGCAATGAGGCGGACGAGTGTCGTTTTTCCTGCCCCGGATGGCCCGACAATGGCGGTCAGTTCTCCGGTGGCGCAGGAAAACTGGGTGTGGAGATCGAAATGGTGCATTTTTTTGTGAATATTGACGGTCAGACCCATGGGTAAAATCCTTATGATCGTGCGGTGACAGACAGGGGTTGTGTCATGTGTGTAATTCCCCTATATTTTGTGCTCTTTTTCGGCAACCACGTCACGCGAGTAGAAAAAAACGTGACTCAGCAAGGAATATGGTCAGTTGTTGTATGAAGGAAACCAACCCGGCGTACCCACGCGAATTTTTCAATGTCTCGGAACACGTCAATTATTTGGAACCCTCGGAATTGCAGGATTTTGAACGTGCATTCAAAAAGTGGAGGGATGGTGCTGTCCGGGCGGACAGTGTGCAGGCCCGGGAACGGATGTGGCTTATTTTCCTCTTGCTCAGGCATACCGGCGCACGTTTGGGTGAGATATTATCATTGGATGACACCACGGCCTTTGAACGAGAAGGGATGTTTGTGCGTGTGGGGCGGGAAGGACGGGTTCGTGAAGTCCCGCTTGCCAACGAATTGTTTGCCGAAATATCAGGGGCGTTGGAAGGCCCGTTGGGGTGTGGATTGCGGGGGACATTCTTTCATGTCGATCCTGGGTATTTTCGTCGGATTTGTTACGCGCGTGGCTCGGAGTGCGGGTTGTCCAAGGACCGAGTTTGTCCGAAAGCCCTACGGAATACCCGGGCCGTGGAAATGCTTCGAAGCGGTGTGCCTATTACTATCGTCAAGGAAGTCCTCGGCCAGTCCTCACTTGATCTGACGGCAAATTTCCAACAGTTTTCTCCGGGAGATATGCAGTCCATCGTGCGAATGGCGTACAACTCCATGCGTAAGAAAACCAGTGCCAGGAATTCCTTTGTCGGCCATGTTGTTGCTGTGGCCACGGATTCGGTCATGGCTGAAGTCACCATGGAGACGCGTTCGGGCACGCGGTTGTCTGCGGTCATCACCATGGACAGTCTGCACAATTTGAAATTGGTCCGGGGTGCGCCGGTCATTGCCACGGTCAAGGCGCCATTGGTTAATGTCATGACCGGGGACAACCCGCTCGTCGGCAGTGCGAGAAATCGGTTCAAGGCGACGGTTGTTCGGGTAACGGATTCGCCTGTCCTGTCTGAGGTCTTGGGGCGGCTGCCGGATGGGACTGATGTCTGTGCGCTTGTTTCGGCGCAGAGTGCTGGCGATCTGGCTTTGCAGTCCGGACATGAAGTTGAATTTTGGTTCAAGGCATTGTCCGTCGTTTTGAATACGGTTCAGGTATGATGTTTGAGGGATAAGTGCCCTTTTCGAAATCCGTCTGAGGTGGAGAATACTCTGTGCGACATGGAAAGCGTGTGTCGATGCCATTTTGTTTTGAACCGGAGCGTTGACGGATTTATGTTTAGTTGCTAAACACAAAGGCGAGTCCTCTTTGAATTGATCAGAAAGTCGGGACGTCAGAAGATTTGTGTCTGGATATTTTTTTGAATAAAAGGTTAAGCGTCTTAACGAAAGGGGGATGTATGTTCGTGAAGCACCCGCGTGCGAATTTCGAGCCGATCAACGCCATGCTGATGCAGTCATTGGCCAGCAAGGCGATTTTGAGTGCTGTTGAATTACATATTTTTGATTGGTTGGAAGGGACGACGCTTTGTGTGGATGATTTGGCGGACCGGATGGGATTGCTGTCGCAACGGTTGGAGCCGTTGTTGCGGCTGCTGGCGGTCGCCGGATTGCTGGAAGAACAGGCGGATGGATATACGAATTCCCCGCTCGCGTCGGAGTTTCTGGTCAAGGATGCTCCGCTGTATCAGGGGGAAAACATACGATTGACCATGCGTTTCAATGCCATGGTGGAAAATGAGATTGCGTCCCTCATGGCAGGGGGTGAGGTCAAGCAGGCCTCCTCGGCAAATGATTGGGGCGTGGCAGACAACATGGAAGGCACGGCTCAGGACGCCAAGGGTGGCGCTTTGTCGGCTGTGGTGGATTTTGTCGCTGACTTGCCGGGGTTTGATGCCTTTGATGCCATGGCTGATGTCGGCGGGAATCATGGGCTATATACCTTGGGGGTGTTGGAACGCAATGCGGCCATGCGTGGGGTGATCGTGGATAAACCCCATGTGGTGGCGTTGGCTCAGACCCGATGCGACCAATTGGGGTTCGGTGACCGGGTGACGACGTTGGGTATGGATTTTAAAACTGATCCGTTTGTTTCTGGTGTCTTTGATGTCATTTTGACCTCGCATGTCTTGTACGCTTTGTCGGATGATTTGCCGGGGGCGTTGCAAAAAATTGCTGATGGGTTGAAGCCGGGCGGCTGGTTCGTTTCGCATCATTATTCTGGCTACACTGCGCCGGGACATGAAATGGCCAAGGCCTCTCTGGAACTCTTGACCCGGTTGTGCGGGTATGCATCACATTTTATTGAACAGGAAACATTGATTGACGCTTTGAATGATGTGGGATTTGAGACCATTCGTTGTCAGCCGGTGGTTGAAAACGGCATGGGCTTGATGGTTGCTGCGCAAATGAAAAAGTGATCGTAGTGCCTTTGGATAGTTCAGTTATTCACAAACTGAAACCTTATGAAGATTGCCCTGACCTTCGGGCAATCTTTTTTTATTGTGTATGTTCTTTATTCTTTCGTTCTATTAGTATAATTTTAACAAAATTGGCTGTTGTAAATAGAAATGACACTCAATTGTAATGCTTTTCAGTTATGTAATATTGTACAGGGTTGTACTTGTCATATCATATTTTTTTTTGTCATTTTTAATAAGGAGTCTGACCGTGAAGAAGAGTATTGTGTTCGCTTTCTTGGCAATGTTTATATGTGCCGGGACAGCCCATGCGGAGACACTGAAATTGTTGACATGGAAAGGGTACGCCCCGCCGAAATTGATTGAAGTCTTTGAAAAGGAAACTGGCATTAAGGTTGAAGTCACTTTTTCCAATAATGAGGAAATGATCGCCAAATTGCGTGCGACACGCGGTGCTGGTTTTGATTTGGCGCAACCTTCTCAGGACCGTATCTCTTCTGTGCAGAAGAAATTCAAATTGTATCAGCCGCTTGATTATTCCAAGGTTGATGCGTCCTTGTTTGTTTCGTCCATGTTGGATGCAGTGAAAAAGAATACATTGGTTGATGGGAAATCATACGCTGCTCCTTTCTGTTGGGGGACTTCAGGGCTGGTTGTGAATAGCGAAAAAGCTGTGGGGGCGACGTCCTTCAAGGCCCTGCTTGATCCTCAATATGAGGGTCGTGTAAGTTATCGTTTGAAGAGGCCTACGCTGATCGCTATGGGTTTTGCACTCGGGTATGATCCTTTTGCTTTGTACAGTGACGTCGAGGCATACAAAGCGATGCTTGATAAAGTCGCTGAAGCATTGATTGATGCCAAACCTCTCGTGAAAAATTATTGGGCCAATGGTGATTCCCTGCTCGAATCCATGCGGTCCGAAGAAGTTTTCGTTGCCATGGCCTGGGACGCTGGTGGATGGAAGCTGCATGGCGACAATGCTGCCATCGATTTCAAGGCCCCTTCAGAGGGCGCACTTGGCTGGATCGATACCTTTGCCATTCCGGCCAAAGCCAAGAATGTCGAAGCGGCCTACAAGTGGATCAATTTTATCATGAAGCCTGAAAATGCTGGGTACTTCACCTCTCAGGAAAAGTACGGCACAGCCTCCAAGGGCGCGTTGGAATTTGTTGAAAAGGCTGTTGCTGACAATTTCGCTCGTTCTTTCCCTCCGGAAGTGCTTGATGCGGTCAATTGGTATCCGCCTGTTCCTGCAAAACTGGAAAGTATTGAGGGCAAAATTCTCGATAAAATCAAAGCTGCCAACTAGCCTCTTTCGTGGAATTCAAGGCGGTGAGTCAGATTGACTTGCCGCCTTATCTAATCTTTAATATTATGAAGTATTATGACTAACGATTTATCTGTTTGCAATATGGTAAAGCGGTTTGAAAACTTTACCGCTGTCGATGATGTAACCTTTAACGTTCCCACCGGTTCTTTTTTTTCCATTCTCGGCCCGTCCGGTTGTGGCAAAACGACTTTGCTGCGTATGATTGCCGGTTTTGAAAGCCCGACGTCCGGTTCTATTGAAATTCGAGGCAAGGACATGCTGGGCGTGTCTCCCAATCTGCGGCCCGTGAATCTCGTGTTTCAGCATCTCGCCTTGTTCCCCATGATGGACGTGGCAGGAAATATTGCTTTTGGTCTCAAACGGCGCGGGTGTGGATCTGCTGATATTAAAAAGAAAACCGAGGCCATGCTTGAACGGGTCGGCCTGCCCGGATTCGGTCATAAGCAGATCAATCAATTGTCGGGCGGACAGAAACAGCGTGTGGCCATTGCCCGGTGTCTGGTGCTGGAACCATCAGTTTTGTTGCTTGATGAACCGCTTGGTGCCCTGGACCTCAAGCTTCGTGAACAGATGAAGGTTGAATTGAAGAAATTGCAGGTCAAGGTCGGCACTACCTTTATTTATATCACGCATGATCAGTCCGAGGCTCTGGTCATGTCTGACCATGTCGCGGTCATGCATAACGGGCGGTTTGAGCAGGTGGGCACGCCGCAGGAGTTGTATGGCAAACCCGCGACGCCATTTGTCGCCAAGTTTGTTGGGGATAACAATATCTGGAGTGGCAAGGTTGTTGAACGAGCCGAAGGGCGGGTGCGTATTTCCACTGATGAAGGATATTCATTTTTATCCAAGGCGCACGAATCGTGTCGCGGAGCGGAACGGGTTGATTTGTTTTTACGCCCAGAAGCCATGCGCATCGAACCACACAATAAAAAAGGTCTGAATACTTTTAACGTCACCGTTAAAAGTATTTTGTTTGATGGGGCCAATAGTCGGCTTTTGACGGTGACCAGAGAAGACCATGAATTGCTTGTCACACTGCCTCAAAATCATAAATTCGATTATATTGAACCTGGAAATGAAGTGACTATCGGTTGGCACCCAGCATCTGGCATCTGTTTTGATGCGGAGGCCTAATATGACACGTTCACGTTTGGGATTTTGGATCTTTTTTGCGCCGGTTTTGTTGTGGTTGTTGTTGCTTATTATTTTGCCACATCTTGATCTCCTGACCATGAGTTTCAGGGGAGAGGATGACTATGGTGATGCCGTCTGGACCATGCAGAACTACATGAATTTTTTTACCGAGCCAGTGTACTGGTTCACCTTTGTTCGCACGGCATTGTACGCAATCATCACCACATTCATTACCTTCCTGCTCGCCATGCCGGTCTCTTTTTATATCGCCAAACTTGCCCGGACACGGGTGCAGGGCGCACTCATGATTCTGCTGTTGCTTCCATTCTGGGTCAGCGAACTGGTCCGTATCTATGGGTGGATGATTTTGTTGCGAGAATCCGGGGTGCTCAATTTTCTCATGCTGAAATTGGGGATCATCGATACCCCCATCGAAATGCTGTACAATGATGCGACCATGATAATGGGGTTGGTCTATACATCCATGCTGTTCATGGTCGTGCCGTTGATTTCGGTCATGGAAAGCCTGGACGATAGCCTGATTGAGGCTGCACATGATCTCGGGGCAGGGCCTCTGACCATTTGGCGGACTATTATTATCCCGCATTGTAAACCCGGTATCACTTCCGGAGCGATTGTGGTCTTCATGCTGGCTTTGGGCAACTATCTGACCCCGAATCTCATGGGCGGAAAGAATTCGCTCTGGTTTACCGAACAAATCTATAATCAGTTTATTGCCAGTTTCAACTGGAATCAGGGATCGGCCTTCGGGTTCCTGCTTTTGGTCTTGAGTTCGCTTATTATTTGGGTGGGACTGAAAGTGACGGGCCAGAAGCTCGGAGAGGTGGCGTCATGATTCGTTCCCTCCCCAGAAGCAAGACCTACAATTGGTCGTTCAACCTGTTTATTCTCGCATATTTTACCTTCCTTTTCGCACCACTGCTCGTCACCTGTGTGTTGGCGTTCAATGATTCAAATTATCCGTCCTTGCCGTGGCAGGGATTCAGTCTCGATTGGTTTTTGGCGGCCGGGCCTGAACGGATCGGGCTTTTTCATGACGAACAGAATTTACGATCCATTTTGACGAGTTTCCAGACCGCGTTTTTCGTGTCGATTCTCAGTGTGGTGGTGGGCACATGTGCCAGTTTTCTGTTCGAGAAAGAGAACTTTCGATTCAAGGGTGTCCTGTATTTCCTGATGTTGGCGCCATTGGTGATACCAGGTGTGATTCTTGGTATCTCACTGTTGCTTGCTGCCAATACCGCAGGCATGTTCTTTGAAGATACGTTCGGTCTTGATTTCGATGTGTTTCGACCCAGTTTCTGGCTGGTCGTGTTTGGCCAATTTTCTTTTATCACGACGTTTGTGACGTTGGTTGTTTCGGCACGACTCCGTAAATTTGATATATCGCTGGAAGAAGCGGCTTTGAATTTGGGGGCGACGCAATTCGGAGTTATTTGGCATATCACCTTGATCTTTTTGCGTCCTGCGATTATAGGCGCGTGGGCAGTGGCTTTTCTCATGAGTTTTGAGAATTTCAATACCACGTTGTTTCTCGTGGGGTCGGAGCCGACCCTGCCGATTAACCTCTATCTACAGGTTCGAGATGGGAGTACGCCGGTCATTAATGCGATATCTTTGATGCTGATAGTCGGTACATCGCTTTTGGCCATGGTCAATCTCTATTTCACCAGAAAGGATGAGTAGGTGTTTTTCGATTTTTTAACGGGAAAGGGCCATGTTTGTGCCCACCGGGGTGCACGCTCTCTTGCACCTGAGAACACGTTGTTGGCTGCCAAGGTCGCCTTGGAGTCGGGGGCTGATTTTTGGGAACTGGATGTGCATAAAGTCGCTGATGGTACCCTGATGATTTTCCATGACGATGTACTGTCTCGGACCACAGATGTTGCGACGCATCCGTATTTTGTCGGAGGTGGGCCGTGGGAAGCCCATGTGTACACGGGTGAGGAATTGCGGCAGCTTGATGCGGGGTCATGGTTCCTTCAAACCGATCCATTTGGTTCCATTGCGCGTGGAGATATCCCCGCTGAAACTTTGGAAGAGATGCCAGGGTTGAAGATTCCAACCTTGCGAGAAGCGTTGGAATTTTGCCGGAAACATGATTTCCCTGTCAATGTTGAGATCAAAGATCAGTTCCAGTCTCCGGGAGATTTGTCCATTGTCGAAGAAGTGCTCCATGTCGCCCGAGAAACGGACACGACCGATCTTATTTTGTTGTCCTCCTTCAATCATGCGTATTTGACCCGGATGCGATATCTTGCCCCGGATTTGCCGTTGGCTGCATTGGTTGAAAAAGAGCATCCCGAAGATATCCGCGACTATTTGAAACGTCTTGGAGCCAAGGGGTACCATCCAAGAGAGGATATCCTTGATTCTGGCCTGGCGCAGAGTCTTTCAAGCGAAGGGATTCAAGTGAGTCCTTTTACCGTGAATGATATGGAACAGGCTCAATCCTTATTGGACGCGGGATGTTTCGGGATCATCACGGATTTCCCGCACACCTTGCGTGATCGAATTCCTTCGGATGCGTGTTGCAGAATTTCAGCGTGATTGGGGTCAGATTTTTTGTTCCCGAGCAGTGAAGCAGGGAATGCAGAGGGTTTGACCGCCGAGCCTGCGGGTGCGGGATTCCATGACGGATTCGTGACAGCAATCGCAGGTCAGGCTTTCCAACACGCGTGCCGGTGTGGGAATTGGTTCTTTGGGCGGCATCACCGTGAACATTTCATGCAGGTCCAATGTCATGAATCGTTCCCGCAAAAGGGTGCGTAAGGCCGTGATGCGTTTTTTTTCGTCCGGCGTGGCGGTGTTGGCGTCTGCCTTTCGCATGAGGACGGCAAGCTCATTGTCCGCTGTGTCGCGAATTTCCGGGTTGAGCACCGCGCGGAATCCTTTGCCACTATTCCTGTCATAAAAAGAAAAGGCCATTTTGCCATGGTCTCGATGCAGGAAGTTGCCTTTGCCATACGTGCAACTGGTGATGAATTGGATGGCATCCACCCCACACATGTCGGTTTCCGAGACCGCCACCATGTCCACATCTGATGAAGTGCCCAATTCCTGAAGGGCCAGTTCGGCAGCTCGGATACCTATAGCCAGTCCAGGACAGGTGTGTCCGTGAAAATTAACCGTCTGTTCAATGGTTTCAGATGAAAGTTCGCAGGGCATGAGAATCTCCTTGAAGGGTGCGTCATGAGGCGGGGACAATCAGGGGATGTCCGTTCACCGTGTGAATATCGACCGGCAGGTCATAGACTTCTTCCACTACCTCAGCGGTGACGTCGCAGGCCGGGCCGGTTGAATGGATATGGCCGTTTTTCAGGAAAAGGACTTTGTCGGCATAGCGTAGAGCCGTGTTCAGATCATGCATGGTCATGATGGCACTGATGTGGTGTTCATCCACGACACGCCGAAGCATGGTCAGGATGTCCACCTGACTCTTGAGATCCAGTGAACTGGTGGGTTCATCCAACAGCATCAGTTTCGGTTCTTGCACCATGGCTCTGGCAATGGCCACCTTTTGCAATTCTCCACCACTCAGACAGTCGATATGGCGGAGTGTCAGGGATTGCATGTGAAGTCGCTTGATGGCGGAGTCCACGATTTTCAGGTCGTGTTCTGTGGGACGCCAGCGGATGTGTGGTTTTCTGCCCATGAGAATGGCGTCGAAGACGGTCATGCGTGCCGTTTCATTCTTCTGGGCGACATAGCCGACTCCCAGTGCTATTTCGTGTGGCGGCATGGTCAGGATATCTCGCCCTTCAACCATGACTGCCCCGGAAGACGGGCGGTGAATGGCGTTGATACATTTGAGCAGGGTCGTTTTGCCCACGCCATTCGGGCCAAGGATGGCAAGGAGTTCTCCACCGTCAAGTTCGAAATCCACTCCCGAGAGAATGGGCCTGTCCCCATAGGTGAATTCCATATCTGATATGGAAAGAATCATCGGCGTTGTCCTCGTACTATAAGGTAGATGAACACCGGCGCGCCCATGAAGGCGGTGAGTACTGAGACTGGCAGGACGTGTGGGGCCAACATGAGCCGAGCGGCGGTATCGGATATCAGCAAGAGCAGACTGCCACCCACGATGGAGGCTGGCACGAGAAAACGGTGGTCCGAACCAATGAGTCTGCGGGCCATGTGTGGGACGACCAATCCGACGAATCCGATGATGCCGAGAAAGGCGATGATGGTGGCGGTGACCATCGATGCCAGCATCATGCCGATGAGGCGGACGCGGTCCACGCGGACGCCCAATCCCTTGGCGGTTTCGTCTCCAGCATCAATGGCGTTGTAATTCCAACTGCTGGCCAGAAAATAGACCGATGAGACAACCACGACGACGGTAATGACACCCAGTTCCGACCACGAGGCCCGAGCCGTATCGCCAAAGGTCCAGAAGACCATGGCCGCCAGTTGGATATCGTCGGCGAAGAATTGGAGAAACATGGTTCCCGCTGTGAAGAGGGCACCAAGGGCCACGCCAGTCAGGACCATGATTTCAGGGGTCGCTCCCCGGAGTCGGGAAATGCCGATAATCACACTGGCAGCCAGCAGACTGGCGAGAAAGGCCGCCCCGGTAGTCATGTACGGATTGGTGATGTTGACGGCGCCGGTATTTGACGATGTCATGATGCCGCCTCCCAGCATCATGACCGAAAAGGCGGCACCGAAGGCGGCGGCGTGCGAAATGCCGAGCGTGAATGGTGATCCTAATGGATTGCGGAGGATGGATTGCATAGCCGTTCCTGAGACGGAAAGGCCTGCTCCCGCCACAATGGCCGCCAGGGCCTGGGGCAGACGGATGTTCCAGATAATGACATCAACCCGTTTGGAAACCGGGAGATGCAGTAGGGCGGCAATGACATCCTTGAGTGGAATACCAGCCGCTCCCAGGGAGATGGCGATCACAAGCGTGATCGCCAAAAGCCCCATGGAGGTGATGAGGAGCGTGGTCTTCCAGCCGACGTAACGACGGTATTCAGCAGGAATTTGTCCATCAGAGAAATGCATGTCAGTTCACCGGAACCGGTTTGTATGCATATCCCATGAAAAGTTCGTTCATGGCATCGAACACGGGTTTTCCCACGAGGAAGCGGTATATTTCATCCGCTTTTTCTTGTGGATCGATATCCGTAAAATGGTCAGGGTAGAGCAATTTTCCAATGTAATAGGCGTTGGCAAGAATGGACCCGTAATTTTTGGAGTAGCTGTTGTACGGCAAAAGACCGTATACTTTGCCATCATTGACAGCGGTCAGACTGCGATACGCCGGGTCTGTTCGCAATTCGTGCAAGCCTCCTGCCTCATTTCCCAGCTCCAGGGTCATGAGATCAAGAAATAGGATGTCCGGGTTCCAGGCCACGATCATTTCCTTGGAAACATCGGAATGGCGCAATTCTTTTCCGGTCAATCCCGTGTCATAGGCGAGATTGTTCGCGTTGATGAAAGCAAATGGCGGATAGGCCGGTTCAGTGGACTGGAAGCCGTGCGGGCCCTTGAATGCCACGCCGCCGACAAAGACGCCCGGACGGTCCTTTGCCGGGATGTCTGCGGTCCGTTTTTCGAGATCCGCGATGGCCGTTTGAAAAAAGGCGATGACATCTTCTGCCCGTTGTTGTTTGCCAATGACTTCACCGAGTGTGCGCAATGCCTGGAAAAATTGTGGCCGGAGCCGTCCGAGATCTCCATAACTCAGGGTGACCACTGGAATCCCTGTCTTCTGTCCCAATTCAATCGGATCATATCCCATGCTTCCCGCATAGGTCTTCAGGATCACCTGGGGTTGCGGTTCCAGCGTCAAGATCAATTCCGGATTGTCATGTCCCCGAAATTCGCCAAAAATGGGCATGTCCTTGAACTGGGGGTTGGCCAGAGCATAGGGGCGTGCGTCATACGTGCTTCGACGGGATTCGATGTCGTCTACGGCCACGGCCATGGATTGGGCTTCAAGGTAGGTTAAAAGGCGCAGGCAGCCCGGCCCGGAACAGATGACGCGGTCAACTTTTTGCGGTATCTGAATCGTTCGGCCCGCATCGTCAATCAGGGGACGTGTTCTTGCCTCAGCCATCGCCGATGAGATAAGAATGAGCAAAGACAGGAAAATGGTGACGCTGTATTTCATTTGATTTTTTCCCCGTTTTTTGTGTACGAAATTTGATGAGTAGATTGTTTTTTGTTACGAAAATTAAAATCGTAACACAGCGCAAAGTAGATGAACCCTTTTGATTCGTCAAGAGGGTAGATTGATTTAAAGAGTTAAAGTCTGCTATAAAGCGCGTTTTTGTGGTTTGTAAGTGCTATTCGTGCCGTGATAAGCGGGCGAGAAAAAGGGCCGGGAGATGACTCCCAGCCCTTGGACTGTCCGACCTGTGGGAGTCGGACAGAGGAGGCATTTCGTGTTACGCGGGGTTTTTCACGTCGTGGAACATGGCAAACAACACCGGGACAACGATTAATGTCAGGACCGTGGCAAAGGCCAAACCAGACATGATGGTGACTGCCATGGCCGAGAAGAACGGGTCCATGGTGAGTGGAAGCATCCCGAGAATGGTGGTCGCTGCGGCCATGGCTACCGGACGAATACGGCTGATGGCCGAGTCGATGATGGCAGTGTATGGCACTTTGCCCGAGTCCAGCTCGATTTTGATCTGATCCAACAGCACGACCGAGTTCTTGATGAGCATTCCCGAGAGGCTCAGGAAGCCGAGCAGCGCCATGAAGCCGAACGGTTCACCCGTGGTTAGTAGGCCGAAGGTGACACCGATGATGGATAGTGGAACAGTCATCCAGATAATGAGCGGATTTCGCAGATTATTGAAGAGCAGAATCGTGATCAGGATCATGATGATGGTCGGTACTGCGAGCGTTGCTCCCAGGCTTGCCTGGGCATCAGATGAATCCTCGAATTCACCGCCCCATTCCATGATGTATCCTGAAGGCAATTCGATGTTTTCGATCTGTGGTCTGAGTGTTTTGAACAGAACCGAGGGCAGTCCCTCCAGCGGGTCACAGGAGGCTGTGATGGTCAGGAGACGGTTGCGGGTTTTCAGGGTGCCGAATTCCATTTCTGTCTGGAATTCCGAAACGACTTCCTCCACGGGAATCATTTGTCCGGCGACTGGGCTGAAAACCCGGACGTTACCGATTTCATTGACATTCATCCGTTCATTTTCAGGCGGACGAACAATGATCGGGAGGAGATTGTCTTCTTCTCGATAGACGCCCACTGTGGTGCCGGTGAAGAACATATTCAAGGCCTTGGACAAGCCTGGACGGGTGACTCCGGCCAATTTTGCCTGTGCCTCGGCCATGACAGGATGGATGACCTTGACCTCTTGTCGCCAGTTATCACGGATGCCCTGGGCGTTGCCGCTGGCATACATGATTTCTTGAGCCTGCCTGGAGAGCTGTTTCAAGATGCGGGTGTCCGGTCCACTGAATCGGACTTCAATAGAAGCGTCTCGCCCTGGACCGAGCCTGAATTTTTTGAACTTGGCTTCTGCATCGGGATAGGTGCTTTCGACCAGAGTTTGATATTTGGCCATGATGGCGTCGATTTCGTGGTAGTCCTTGACTTCGACCAAAAGCATTCCATAGGAGGAGTTGGCTTTTTCTGGACTGTAGGTCAGAATGAATCGAGGACCGCCTTCTCCGACGAACGATGTGACAGAGAGAACCCGTTTATCATCCAGAATCACTTTTTCAATGCTGTTCATGTCACTGCTGGTTGTACGGATGTCCGTGCCTTGTGGCAGCCAATAGTGAATGAAGAAACGGGGTTGGGTGGAGTTCGGGAAGAAGCTCTGTTTGACGAATCCGAATCCATAGATAGATGAAACGAGCATGACCACCAACGTGATGGCCGTCCACGTCCTGTGGTGCAAGCAGAACACAAGGAATTTTCTGTAGATTCGATAGATTCTGCCAGTGTACAGGTCCGCGTCGGAAGAGGCTTTCGGATGCAGGAACATGTGGCATAGCAATGGGGTGATGGTTACTGCCGTGACCCAGCTCATGAGCAGGGAGATACACAAGACAATGAACAGGGAACGGCAGAATTCACCGACATTGTCCTGGCTCAGACCGATACCGGCAAAGGCCATGATTGCCACGATGGTGGCTCCGAGCAGTGGCCATTTGTTTTGATTGACCACTTCAATGGCCGCCGTCAGCCGATCCACGCCCTGTTGATATCGGATGAGTAGTCCTTCCACCACCACGATGGCGTTATCCACCAACATACCCAGCGCAATGATGAGCGCGCCGAGTGAAATGCGTTCCAGAGCCACGCCAGCCATCTGGATGAAGATGAACGATCCGCAGATGGTGATGAGCAGGATGATTCCGATGAGCAAGCCGGATTGCATCCCCATGAACAGCAGGAGCACGATAATGACGATGGCCACGGCTTCGCCGAGGTTGAGGACAAAGGAGTTGACTGAGTTATCCACCCGCTTGGGCTGATAATAGACCGAGTTGATGGTCATGCCGAGAGGGGTCTGGTTTTCCAGTTCCTTGAGTTTCGCATCAACCGCGTGCCCAAGGTCCACCACATTGCCGGATGAGACCATGGATATGCCGAGTGCAACGGCATTTTTGTTATTGTATCGAAGTATTTGCCCAGGGGTGTCGGAATAGCCGCGTCGGATTTCGGCGATATCCCGGAGTGGGACGAGCTGATCGTTGGTGAGGTCCTTGATGAAAAGATCTCCGAGGCTTTCAACGGAATCAATGGTCCCTGTGGGAGATATCTTGATATACTCCCTGCCCACGCGGACATTGCCCGCCGGAACGACGAGGTTGCGTTGGGACAAGGCTTCGTACACGGATTCCATGGACACACCCAGTCGATTCATTCTCGCCTTGGATATCTCCACATAGACGTTTTCCTGGTGACTGCCCCAGACCGTGATTTTGGCAACACCGTCAACTAGTAGGAGCTGTTTTCGGAGGTAGTCGGCAAAATCCTGGATATCCTGTTGTGAATAGCCATCGCCTGTCACCGAGAGGAGGATGCCATAGACATCGCTGAAATCGTCGATAACCATGGATGGACCGGCCCCTGGAGGGAGTTGGCCCTGTGCGTCGTTGACCTTGCGCCGCAGTTCGTCCCAAACCTGAGCCAGTTTTTCCGCATTGTACTTGTCCTGTACCTCGACGGTGACAATGGATTGGCCTGGGTTGTTGACTGATTCAACCTTGTCGAGCTGCCCCATTTGCTGGGCCGCACTTTCGATGACGTCGGTCACTTCATTGGTCACTTCCGTCGGTGTGGCGCCTGGGTAATTCGTGATGACCAATGCCTGTTTAATGGTGAATTCCGGGTCTTCCAGCCTGGACATGTCCAGAAAGGCGAGCGTACCGCCGACCAGAAAGCAGACGGTTAAAACAAGGGTGATGGTTTTTTTTCGGATGGAAAATTCGGCCAGATTCATTAGTCCCGGCCTCCGATTCGCCCTTCGAGAATCTTAACTTGCTGTCCTTCACGGAGATAGTTGACGCCAGCGACAATCAGTACATCTCCGGGTTTGATACCGCCCGCGACGCGAAATTTGTCCTGAATGAGATTTTCAATTCTTATTTCTCGTTTTTCCGCAAGATTGTCATCGTTAAGCACCCAGACATATTTGGGACCGTCTACCTCTCCCACAACAGAGGAAAAGGGGATGGTCACGGATTTTGAGTTGTCTGAGTCTGGGACGTTACCGATGATTTCTGCGGTCATGCCCGGTTGAATGCCAAGGCCCTGCGCATTGTCCATGGTCAGCGTGACTTTATAGGTCTGGGTCTGCGGGTTGGCGTTGGTCTGATATTCCTTGATGCGCACAGGAAATTGTTTGCCCGGCACGGATTCGAATCGTGCCATGAACCCTGTCAGATCGGTTTCTCCGGTTCGGAAAGCCTTGACCCAGACGTTTTCCGGGATATCGATAACCACGTCGAGCGCGGTGGTGTCGATCAGTTTGACGATGATTTCCTTGGCCTGGACATATTCATGGTTGGACGGAATCTTTTCAGCGATGATACCGTCAAACGGGGCTTCCAGCCGGGTGTATTGCAGGTTGAGTCGTGCCCGTCGGAGGGATTGTTCCAGTGAGAGCACTTCGGACCGGCTGGTTTCATAGGTTGATTGGGCGGCATCAAAGGCGGATTGAGCGATGATCCGTTCTTTGAGCAAGGTTTTGTTGCGTTCTATATTCAATTTGGCTTCTTTGAGGACGGATTTTGACCCGACTAATCGGGCTTCAAGATCAGCGACCGCTGCCTGAAAATCGCGTTGGTCCAGCATGGCGATCAGCTGCCCCTGTTTGACAAAGTCTCCTTCCTTGACCCCCAGTTTGACAATTTGGCCAGCCACACGAAAGGCCAGACTGGCGTCGCGGGTTGCCTTGACTTTTCCGGGAAAGGTACGCGAGGCGCGTGCATTGGCTGTTTCGACGGTAAAAACGCGGACAGGGCGAATGGGGACAGAGACAATTTTTTCTTCCTTGCAGCCGGTCAGCATCAGTGCCAGCAACAGACAGAACACCAAAGTTTTTTCCATTATTTTACCTTGTAGAACAAAAAAGTTAATCAAGTGATTAGTTTGAGGTTAAAAAAAATTACTGCCAGTAGCCGGGGAGCCCCTTTTGGAGGATTTCGATAATGGCGTTCGAATATTCTTCGACCCGTTCTTCGTCGTCAATGCAACTGCCTCCGCCGAGGAGGTAGTCGGAAAAAACGGCACCGATAATGACGGTGAATCCCAATCCTGGTGTGCCATCCAAACGGGGGCGTTTTATTTTCAAACGGTCAATGTTGTCTTCATAGTTGGCTTGGGCCGAGGCAATGAGTTCATCCCGCAAGTCCTGAAGTTCTTCCGAGTCGTGGTTGAGTTCCCGAAGTCCCACAAGATAAAGGTCTCGATTGGTCCGAGCGTTTGCCAAGATACGGGGAACGAAATTTTCGATCAGGGTTTCGGGTGTGTCCGAGATGTTCATGCATCGCCGGGCCTCACTCATGAATAAATCGGTAAATCGTGAAAATATTTCTCGGAGCAGTCCTGATTTGCTGCCGAAATAGTATGAGACCATGGCGCTATTCACGTCGGCTTTGCGGGCAATATCTCGGATGCCCACGGTGTCATACGTGCGTTTGGCAAAAAGTTTCGTGGCAACGGTGAGGATATGTTCCTTTTTGTTCATGGCGATTAATTAATCGGTTGATTAGTTTCTGTCAATTTAAAAAAGTCCGTTTTTTTATGAAACTGTGGCGGATGGATAAAAAAAGGCCGCGTGGTCCATGATGGAACCTCGCGGCCAATGTGAGCAGTTTTAGATGACGTGCTGGAAATTATTTGCTGGACGGTTTTTTCCGGCGGCGACGACGGCGTCTGGGACGAGGTCTGGGTTTTGATGCCGCTTCGGTTTCAGTTGGTGCCGGGTCTTTTCGAGGCTGATCCTTGACCACTGGTTCCGGTTTTTGTTCCCGTTTTGGCTCGTGCTTTTTCTCCTGCTTTTTGGGAGCAGGTGTAGGCTTGGTGGTTGGCTTTTCTACTGGATGTGCCGTTTTTTTGGGCTTGGGAGTACGTTTCGGTTCCGAACGATTTTTTGATGTTGGACGAGCCTGTTCTTGTGGTGCTTTCCTGGCCGGTTTCCGTTTGGGAGGCCGTTCAGTTTTGGCAGCCGGCTGAGAAGAAGTCGGTTCTGCTGGTTTTCCATGAAGGGTTGGCTGATACAGTTCATCAAGCAGCATGGCGAGCAGGGCCAGAGACTCTTCGTTTTCCGCATATTTTTTGGCCAAGGGGAGAAATCGGGAAACGCGTTCCTGCTGGATGTTGGTCAACTTGCGGAATCGTTTTTCAAGGATGGCTGTGAGTCTTTCTTCGATAATGGCTGTCACATCCTCTTCCGTGGGGTCCTTGAGTTCTTCAAAAGTGATTTTGAAGCGCGTGGCAATGCGTTCCAATTCCATTTTCTGGATGACATCCACCAGGGTGATGGCGGTGCCGGTCGCTCCGGCTCGTCCCGTGCGACCTGCGCGGTGGACATAGGATTCCGGGTCTTCCGGCGGCTCCATCATGAATACATGCGACAGCTCCGGAATGTCGATTCCGCGTGCGGCCACATCTGTGGCGACCAGAAATTGCAGTTTGCCTTCCTTGATCCGGGCCATGAGGCGTTCGCGCTTGTTCTGACTGAGGTCGGAGGTCAGTCCTTCGGCGTCAAAGCCGAATTGGGACAGCAGGGCTGCGGTAAATTCCACATTCCGTTTGGTGTTCGAAAAAATGATGGCTGAGGACGGATTTTCCAACTCGATGAGTTTGATGAGCTTGCGCTCCTTGCCCATGGCCGACACTTCAACGAACTGATGGGAAATGGCCGAGACATTGGCTTCGTCCGAGGAAAGACTGAGAAATTGTGGATCGACCATGAATTCTTTGGCCAGCCGCAGAACTGACGGCGGGAATGTGGCTGAGAACATGAATGAGCCGATGCGTTTGCGTGGCAAATAGCGTTTGACTTCCACCATGTCCGGATAAAATCCGACGGATAGCATCCGGTCAGCTTCGTCAAAAATAATGGCCTTGAGCGCATCGAGTACGAGATTGCGGCGCATGAGGTGGTCCAGAATACGGCCAGGGGTTCCTACCACGATCTGCACACCGTCGTGGAATGCGTCGAGTTGTTCCTTGTATCCCACGCCGCCATAGACAGCCACGACCTTGATGCCGCTGTCGCCTGCCAACATGCGCGCTTCCTGCGCCACCTGTTTGGCGAGTTCCCGTGTTGGGACCATGATCAGCGTTTGACATTTGGGACTGTTGGGATCGATTTTTTCGATGAGTGGGAGCACAAATGCGCCGGTCTTGCCCGAGCCTGTCCTGGCCTGGACCATGACGTCCTGTCTGTTCAGGAGAAAAGGGAGTGCCTTTTGCTGGACCGGCATGAGTTTGTCCCAGCCAGCGCGGGCACATGCTTCTGCCATTTTTTCAGGCAGATTTTCAAATTGTATGTCGGGAAAATCGTGTGTGTGTTTTTCGTCATCGTTCCCGGAATCGGGATTCAGGGTGTCTTTTTCCATAAGTACCTACAATGTATGATGTGAACTCCAGTCGAATCAATTGTGTACAGGGACCGGAGTGAGAAATTCGTCACAAGCTTGCGTACAATATACTGTCATGCCATGTTTGTACAATAACGGCAAAGCAGCTTTTCCGGAAGGAGTCCGGGTGTTCCAGGCAGGGACGGGCGTGTGGAAATTGTCCCATCGTGACCTGCACGGATCAATAGATGAATTGTTCATTGAATATGCGTTCTTCCAGAGAATGGTCCGGGTCAAAGAGGATGCAGGCCGGACGGGTGTGGTCTTCCTTGATCGTGACATGGGCGACTTCGCGGACTTCAAAGGAATCCGCAGAGGCGCTGACTGGACGGCGTTCGGCATTCAGTATTTCGAATTCGATCGTGGCGGAATGGGGCAGGAGTGCGCCATTCCAACGACGAGGGCGGAATGGACTGACCGGGGTCAGGGCAAGTACGTTGGACCCGAGGGGAATGATCGGCCCTCGGGCGGACAGGTTGTATGCGGTTGATCCGGCTGGTGTGGCAACCATGATTCCATCGCAGATCAGTTTTTCCAATCGTTGCTTTCCATTGATACATACCCTGATTTTCGCGGATTGCTGGGAGTGGCGAAGCAAGGCGACTTCATTGAAAGCCAAGGCGGAAACCTGTTGTCCTGACAGCGTGAAGGCCGTCATGATCAACGGATTAAGAGCGTGGACTTGCGCCAGGTTGAGCCGTTTCAGCAGGGTGTCAGGATTGAACTCGTTGAGAAGAAATCCGATCGTTCCCCGGTTCATGCCGTAGATGGGCAACCCCGAATCCATGTGTTCATGGATGGTTTGCAGCATGAATCCATCCCCGCCCAGGGCGATCAACACATCGGCTTCGTCGCGTTCCACCAACGGATAGCGTTTTGCCAAGGTGGCGAGTCCTTTTTGCGCCCTGGGGGTGTCAGATGCCACACAGGCGATCTTGGTGATTTCTTTGTGTCCCATACACTCCTACTTTCGTAAATCCAGCGGAACATATTTTCGTGGTGCCCGGCCCGTGTATATTTGGCGCGGACGGTGAATCTTGACGATACCATCCGTATTGGCTTCGTTCCAGTGAGCGATCCAGCCGGGCATACGGCCGATGGCGAACATCACCGGGAACATGTTGACCGGAATACCGAGCGCACGCAGGATGATGCCTGAATAGAAGTCCACATTGGGATAGAGTTTGCGCTCTGTAAAGTATTCATCGTTCAGGGCAGTCTCTGCCAGTTCCAGGGCAATGTCGAGCAATGGGTCATTGTATCCTGTGGATTTGAGCATGTCATTGGCCGCTTCACGCAGTATTTTTGCCCGCGGATCGAATGATTTGTAAATGCGATGCCCGAATCCCATGAGCCGGAATTCCTTTTTCTTGACGCGTTCGACACATTCCTGAACGGAGAAATTCCCTTCATGGATTTTTTCGAGCATGGCGATGACACCGGCATTGGCCCCGCCGTGCAGTCGTCCCCACAGGGCGCAGATACCGGCAGAAACCGACGCGAACATGTTGGCTTCTGTGGATTGAACCATGCGTACTGTGGAACAGGAGCAGTTTTGCTCATGGTCGGCGTGGAGCAGAAAGAAGAGCGTCAGTGCGCGAACCTGAGCGTCGGTTGGCTCAAAGGGCCGGTGCGGCAACGAGTGCATCATGTGCAGGAAGTTGCGGCAGTACGTCAGTTTGGGGTCCGGGTACATGAACGGCAATCCTTGCGCCTTGCGGAAAGACCATGCCGCGATGGTTCGCACTTTGGAGATGATTTTGGCCGCAGCTCTGAGAAAATCCTCTTCGGTGTTGATACGCAACAGGTCCGGGTGATAGCAGCCGAGCGCGTTGATGACCGCAGACAGAATAGCCATGGGATGACCGTTGGATGGAAATCCTTCGAAATGGTGCCGCAGATCTTCGTGCAGCAGTTCCTGTTCGTCCAGCAGATGCCTGAATTCCTGCCGTTCCGTTCTGGTCGGCAATTCGCCGAAAATCAAGAGATAGGCTGTCTCGATGAAGGTCCCGTGTGCCGCCAGATCTTCGATGGGATAGCCCCGGTACCGGAGAATTCCCTTTTCTCCGTCAACAAATGTGACGTTGCTTGAACAGGATCCCGTATTGGCAAATCCTGGATCAAAGGTAATATATCCCGTTTCATTTCGCAGATTGGTAATATCTATGGCATGTTCGTTTTCTGTGCCGACAATGACGGGGAGTTCATATGTCTGCCCATTGAGGGTCAGGGTGGCTTTTCCATCGGTCTTCATTCTATCTTTCTTTACCATGTCGCTTCCTTGTCTTTTGCCATCGACCAAGTCGCTCCGATCCTGTCGGAGGCTGAATGATATTCATATACTGGATAGGTCCAGGCGGGTACTGGGTTGGTCGATCGGTGCGGTCGATGCTCTCTCTTAAATTATGGACTTGTTTACTCTTCTCGTACTTCTACATCAGTGGGATGAATTTTGTCAATTGCCGGAAGAGTCTGTTGTTGAAAAAAGTAAATATTCTCGGTGATTATAATTTTTCTTTGTCGTTTTTTTATGAGATTTTTTTATCTCTATGACTCTTTTTACTGAGAAGTGGACTGTCTTGACAAGGGGCAAGATACCCCTATAGGGTATTTTAAATCTGTTGTGGTGTGATCCTTTTCATTTTTCACGAAGAGGTTGGATGCTATGGGAAAGAAGAAAGATTTTTCGGATGGTCTCAGTCGCCGTGGTTTTTTGAAGGCGCTTGGTGTTAGTGGGACTGGGATGCTTGTGCCCGCTGTGGCTGGCGCGTCCACACAGCGAGTGCCTGAGCCGTCCGATGGAGAATTAGCGACGCTCTTGGATATTTCCAAATGTATCGGGTGTGGCGAATGTGTGGCGGCATGTCGGGAATCCAATGCCGACAAATTCCCCGAGCCGAAAAAACCGTTCCCAAAGATTGTGCCAGCCAAACGGGCCAAGCCCGAGGACTGGTCGGAGAAACGGGACATTGATGATCGTCTCACTCCATACAACTGGCTGTTCATTCAGAATGTGGCAGTGGAGTACAATGGTGAGGAATATGATCTCAATATCCCGCGTCGGTGTATGCATTGTCAGAACCCGCCCTGTGCGAACCTGTGTCCGTTCGGTGCTGCAAACAAGGAATTGAACGGGATCACCCGAATCAGTGATCAATTGTGTATGGGAGGAGCCAAGTGTCGGGCCGTCTGTCCGTGGCATATCCCGCAACGGCAATCCGGAGTCGGTCTATATCTGGATCTTATGCCCCGATTCGCTGGAAACGGGGTCATGTACAAATGTGACCGCTGTTATCAATTATTGGAGACCGGCTCGCTACCGGCGTGCATTTCCGCTTGCCCCGAGGATGTCCAAACCATCGGGCCTCGCCATGAAATCGTGGCCAAGGCCAAGGCTTTGGCCAAGGAGATGAATGGATTTATTTACGGGTTGGATGAGAATGGCGGGACCAACACTCTGTATGTCTCTCCCGTTCCGTTCGATCTGCTCGATGCGGCTGTGGATTCCGGCAAGGGACGGCCTCATTTGGCACCGGTTGATGATGTCATGCGTGATGAAACCACACTTGCGACGGCAACCGTGTTGGCACCCATCGCAGGCATCGTTGCTGGTGTTTTGGGTGTTGGGGCCACGCTTTTGAAGTCTTCTGAAGAGGATACCACCGATGAAAGTTAGACCATATTCCGCATGGATTTCCTGGATGTTTATTGGTGTCATGGGGGCCTTGGGTGTGACCGGCCTGCTTCAGATGCCTCTGGCCAAACGGTATTATCTGACCGATGTACCGGGTTTGGCCTGGACCGGAGATTTTTTCTTTGTCCATAAGCTGCATTATTTGTTTGCGGCAGCCTTGCTTTTCCTGGTGGCATTGGTCGTGGCCAACTGGTTGTTGAAATGGAAGGAGCGCCTGACGTTGACCAGGCTCGGAATGGTTCGGGTCGTTCTTCTCGGTGGGCTGCTGGTGAGTGGGCTACTCCGGGTCTACCGGAATATGCCGGGGGTGACGTTGGACCCTTCATTGATCCTGGTGATCGAATGGACCCATCTGGGGCTGACGGTCATTATGGGTGTGGCTGCATTGGTCGCGGTCTGTGTGAGAGTTTCAGCCTATGCCGTGTGGCGATAGACTGGCCATAAAAGGAATGAAGAAGGAAGCTTTCGGGCTTCCTTTTTTTGTGGATCACTTTGTGGTAAGCGGTTTTTATTCATGGAGGAAATATGGAAACAATAGAGTGGAACGATTTTACAAAAGTGGAATTGCGTGTGGGAACCATCACCAAAGCCGAGGCCTTTCCCGAAGCCCGGGTTTCTGCATATAAAGTTTGGGTGGACTTTGGCGAAACCATCGGTATTCGCAAATCCAGTGCCCAGATCACCCAGTTATACACGCTGGATGAATTGGTGGGCAAACAGGTGGTGGGGGTGGTCAATTTCCCCGTCAAACAGATTGGTCCCATGCGGTCAGAGTGTTTGGTGACGGGATTCTATCGTGAAGATGGCGTGGTGTTGGCGGTTCCCGACAAGGCTGTGCCCAATGGGTTGAAACTCGGTTAGCCTTTTTCTGGATTGAAAACGCCTTCAGGATGTGTGTCCTGAAGGCGTTTTTTGTGTGCAGAATGACGCTGTCAGATTAGTCCGGCGCGTGGTCGTCATCTTCCAGAATCATTTCAACGGCGGATTGTCGCCACGCTTTTGGATGCACTTCTGTTCCCGGATTGAGATGCCCGACAGCGATGAGCATGGAAATCCAGTATCGATCCGGTATGTTCCATGCTTTTTTGACCGCATCATGGTCAAAACCGTCCATGGGGTGGGTGTGCAGGCCGTGATTACTGGCCGCATACATCAGGGACATGGCAAAGAGTCCGGCGTTTTTGTTGGCAAAGGCCTGACTGGCCATTTCGTTGCTGCCATACAATGCCTGTGTGGTGCCGATGAACCAATCCCGTTGTTCTGGTTCGAGATTGTTGGCAAAGTGTTTTTCCAGCGTTTCGCTGCCTTCTTTCCAGCCGTCCCGATCCGCGAGAATCATGAGAATGACTGGTGCTTCCGTGACCTTGGGCTGGTCAAAAGCCAGGGAACGCAGTTGGGCTTTTGTTTCGGGATCTCGAAGTATTTTCACTTTCCACGGTTGCAAATTGAAACTGGATGGGGCCTTGACCGCTTCTTCGAGCAGGTCTCTGATGAGTTGATCCGAGATATCTCGTGTGGGATCGAAAAAGTTGATGGCTCGCCTTTTGATAAGAATATCGCCGAAATCCATGTGAATTCCCTCCCTGTGGCGGTTTGATGATTTTGCTATATGATACCTATTCTCGGGAAAAAAGAAAGGCCACTTTCAGAAAGTGGCCTTTGTGTTTGTAAATACGGTGCGAGATTATGGCATCATTGGAGCCATGGGCAACCCTTCATCCATGTCGAGACCACAGATCAGGTTGGCGTTCATGAGCGCCTGACCGGATGCGCCGCGACAGAGGTTGTCGATGGCTGACAAGATGATCAGTCGGTTGGTGCGGGGATCGACGACCAGACCGATGTCACAGAAAACCGTGCCACGGACAAATCGGGTTTCCGGGAGTTGTCCCTTGGGCAGAATTCGGACCATGGGCTTGTCGGCGTAGAAAGCCGTGTATGCCGCATGGATATCGTCGAGCGACGTGGCTGCTTTCAGTTTTGTATAGATGGTGGACAGGATGCCGCGATCAATGGGCAGCAGATGGGTGTTGAAGGAAACCGTGATGTCCGTTCCCCCCAATTTTGAAATTTCCTGTTCAATTTCCGGGGTGTGCCGGTGGGATGGCAGACTGTATGCCTTGAATGAGTCCGCGACTTCACAAAACAGACTGCCAACCTTGGCTTTGCGGCCCGCGCCTGATGCTCCGGATTTTGCGTCAATGACGATGTCATCTGTTTCGATGAATCCGTTGGTCAGTGCAGGGGCCAGTCCAAGGATGCTTGACGTGGGATAACAGCCCGGATTGGCGATGAGTCGTGCGCCCATGATCTGATCGAGATACAGTTCGGGTAGTCCGTAGACCGCTTCGTCGAGCAGTTCCGGGCGGGTATGCTCCACGGCGTACCACTGTTCATAGGTGGCCTTATCATGAATGCGGAAATCTGCTGACAGGTCTACAACTTTGACACCTTCATTCAATAATTCAGCGGCAATTTCCATGGCGGTTTTGTGCGGCACTGCCAGAAAAACGACATCGCAGACTTCGGCCAGGTCTTTGGGATTCGGCTGGGTGATTTCCAGGTTACCCAAGGGAAGTCTGTTGAGAAAAGGGTAGATTTCAGCGAGGGTTTTCCCCGCTTCCGAGCGTGAAGTGACCTGGACCAGTTCCATTGAGGAATGGTGTGTCATGAGCCGGGTCAATTCCATGCCGGTATAGCCGGTCACGCCGACCAGTCCGGCCTTGATAGTCTGAGCCATGAATGTCTCCGATTATTTGGTCTTGTTTACATAGGACATGCGCAGATTGTACAGGATGTCACAGAGGAGTTTTTGTTCTTCGTCATCCAGGCCGTTTTCAAACTTGTTCTTGAGCATACCGAGGACATCGATAGTGCTTTTTGCAAGCTGCGGTTGAAAATCTATCGAGCCAGTGCCGGGATCGGGAGCTTCGCCCAAGGCGACCACTGCCGATGAGGACAGAGAATAGATGAAAGTCGTGAAATTGATGTCGATGGGGACACCTTTCATGGGGTTGTCTTTGCAGGTCTTGTCGTCAGCCATGTTCCTCTCCATTTTGGCAGATGCATATGTCACTGGCACTTAAGTACGGACTGGTGCGCGCGGAGTCAATATGCTCACCAGGGGCAAATTTGCCTATTTGGCCCCATTTGTGTGCAAAACTCGGTATACATGATCTCCATTTCAAGCTAGGATGTTTTGAGATTATCCAAGGGTCCGATGGGATTGGGTTCAATAAACTCTTCAAAAAGGTTTTTGTCATGGTGAATAACGGTCTGCGTGGAATTTCTTTTGTCTTGTTGATGGTGTGTCTTTTGGGAGTCGCTGGATGTACGGATGATGAAACAGCCACGGCACCACAGGGGCCAGTCCCGATGGAGGTGATTCAGGCCGAAACACGGGTCATGCCTTTGTGGGGAGAATTTGTCGGGCAGATCAGTGCCGTTGAAACCGTGGATGTCAGGGCAAGAGTCGCTGGCTTCCTTATTCAACGGAATTTTGAGGAAGGCGGCAGTGTCAAGAAAGGCGATTTGCTTTTCGTCATTGATCCCAAACCATTTGAAGAAGATTTGAAACAGGCTCAGTCCGGTCTGGAATACAATCAGGCACTGTATGCAAAGGCGCAGAAGGATTTTCAACGATTCAAGAAACTCTATGATGAAGGCGTTGTCAGCCGCGATGAATTTGAAAGCTATCAGACACAGGTCGCAACGTATCAAGCGCAGATCGGTGACAATAAGGCCAAAGTAGAGAATGCGAAAATTCAGCTTGGTTATACGAAAATTTATGCCTCGACGGATGGTCTTATTGGTCGGGTGCAAGTCGATGTCGGAAACCTTGTGGGGCAGGGAGAAAACACGCTGCTGGCCAAAATTTCCACGCAGGACCCGATTTATGTCAGTTTCAGCATCAGTGAAAATGACTACGTTCGTGCGACACGCAATCGCATGAACAAGGATGAAAATCGTGAGATCAGGTTGTTGTTGTCCGATGGGGAAGAATACAATCAGGAAGGTCAGGTCAGCATGGTTGACCCGACCATTGATTCCCAGACCGGCACACTCGGGATTCGGTTGGTTTTTCCCAATCCTGAAAATTTGTTGCGACCAGGGCAGTACGCCAAGGTTCGGGTGCTCATCGCAAAGATTGAGGACGCAATTGTGGTGCCTGCCCGGGCGGTCATGGATATCCAGGGCATGAAATCCCTGTATGTGGTGGGCGATGACGGTGCGGTTAAAAGCCAGCCGGTGAAGCTCGGGTTTGAAGTCGATAATTTGGTGGTAGTGCAGGAAGGGATACAAGTCGGTGACAAGGTGATTGTCGATGGTATCCGCCGGGTGCGTCCCGGAATGGAGGTGAAGCCCAACGTGGTTCCCATTACGGATGACGGGGCCACTCCCACTCCACACGCTGAATCGGCAGCCGGATCAGTGGACGCAGAAAACGAGGACAAGTAGCTCATGTTTGTCAGATTTTTTATTGATCGGCCCATTTTCTCATCAGTTCTGGCCATCATCATTTTATTGGTGGGTGGCTTGTCCATCTTTTCATTGCCCATCGCCCAGTATCCGGAAATTTCGCCACCATCCGTTCAGGTGCGTGCAACCTATACCGGAGCGGATGCCAAGACCGTGATGGAGTCCGTTGCTACCCCGATTGAGGAACAGGTCAACGGTGCGCAGGACATGCTGTATATGTCCTCCATTTCGGCCAATGATGGGTCCATGGCATTGACCGTGACCTTTGAACTGGGTCGAGACCTCGAACTCGCCACGGTTGACGTGCAGAACCGGGTGAATCTGGCCACGGCCCAGTTGCCTCAGGAAGTGCGGAATTCAGGGATCAACGTTGAAAAACGGTCGCCGGATATTGTGTTGATTATCAACCTGACGTCCGACAATCCCGCCTATGACACGCTTTTCTTGAACAACTATGCCAAAATCAACATTTATGATGCCTTGAAGCGTATTCCCGGTGTCGGTGATGTTTCCCTGTTCGGTGATCAGGATTACGGGATGCGACTTTGGCTTGATCCTGATAAATTGACGACCTATGGCCTGACGGTTTCTGATATTATCAATGCGGTCAAGGAGCAGAATGTTCAGGCCCCGGCCGGTCAGATAGGAATGCCGCCCACGCCCAAGGGACAGCAATTTCAGATGTCATTGCGTGTCAAAGGACGTCTGGTCGAGCCGGAAGAGTTTGGCAATATCATCCTCAAGGCCAATGCAGACGGCAGTTCTGTCAAGATTCAGGATGTGGCCCGGGTGGAACTCGGGGCTAAAAACTATTTTACTTTTGCTCGGTTGGATGGTGGGGAGACCGCTTCTTTGTTGATTTATCAGTTGCCGGGGGCCAATGCGCTGGACGTGGCTGATCAGATTCGGTCAACCATGGACGAATTGTCCGTAAGTTTTCCGGACGGTATCGAATATCAGATTCCATATGATACCACGCTGTTTGTCTCGTCGTCTATTGATGAAGTCATGGACACCTTGTTCGAGGCCTTGTTGCTTGTTTTTCTTGTCGTGTTTGTCTTTTTGCAAAACTGGCGGACCACGATTATTCCCATGGTGTGTGTGCCGGTTTCCCTGATCGGAACCTTTGCCTTGTTCCCGGTCCTTGGCTTTTCCATCAACACCTTGACCTTGTTCGGACTGGTGCTGGCCATCGGTATTGTTGTGGATGACGCCATTGTCGTGGTCGAAGCCACGCAGCGATTTATCGATGAAGAGGGACTGTCGCCCAAGGAAGCCACCAAAAAGGCCATGTCCATGGTGACAGGTCCGGTTATCGCCAGTACGTTGGTGCTGATTGCCGTGTTTATCCCCGTGGCATTCATGGGCGGTATCACCGGGCAGTTGTACAAGCAGTTTGCCCTGACTCTGTCCGTGTCCGTTTTTATTTCGTCTATCAACGCTTTGACTTTGTCTCCTGCCCTGTCCGCGTTGTTGCTCAGACCGTACAAGCCTATTCGTGGTCCACTCGGATGGTTTTTCGACAAATTCAATGTCGTGTTCGATTATGTCACAAAGCGGTATAATCAGGCGGTTGCTGCACTGGTGCGTCGTTCGGTCATGGGACTGTTGATTGTCGCGATTTTCATTGTCGGGTGCGGCGGGTTTTTCAAAATCCTGCCGTCCGGGTTTGTGCCGGACGAAGATCAAGGCTATTTCATCGTCAACTCCATGCTGCCGGAGGGGGCGTCTCTTCAGCGTTCCGATGCGGTCGCCCAGAAAATCGAAGCGTATCTCAATGATGCGGAGGGCGTGCGGAGTGTTGTTTCATTGGGTGGTTTCAGTTTGTTGACCGGGGCATACTCTTCGTACAACTCGGCATTCTTCGTCGTTTTGGATGATTGGTCCGAGCGGACAACCCCTGACTTGACGTCTGATGCCATTATGGCCAGGGCGCAAAAGGCCTTTTTCGGCATTCAGGAAGCCATTGTCGTCGCATTTGGACCGCCGCCCATTCGAGGGTTGAGCTCGACAGGGGGACTTCAGTTTGAATTACAGGACAAGACAGGCGGGTCCATCGAAGAATTGTCGAATGTCGCGACTTCCTTTATGGCCGAGGCGGGCAAGTTACCTGAAGTGAGTAATGTCTTTACGACATTTTCGGCCCATGTGCCGCAGTTTGATGTTGAAATTGATCGTGACAAGGTCAAGAAACTTGGCGTGCCGATCAGTGATGTTTTCCAGACTCTCCAAACCTATTTGGGTGGGTATTACATCAATGATTTCAACAAATATGGTCGGACATATCGAGTCATGGCCCAGGCAGAATCAAAGTACAGGACACAGATCGATGATTTGGATCAGTTCTATACGCGATCTGGCAAGGGAGAAATGGTCCCGCTGTCCACGTTGAGCACGGCGAATCGTATTATTGGTCCGGAATATATTCAACGATACAACATCTATCGGACCGTGGAAATGACGGTGGCCCCCTCTCCTGGGTATAGCTCAGGGCAGGCCATGGCCGCGTTGGAGCGTCTTGCGCAAACATCCTTGCCGCAGGGGTTCGGTTATGATTGGACTGGTATCGCGTATCAAGAAAAAGCTGCTGGTGGTGACACCGGGTTGGTTTTTGCCCTGGCGATCGTCATGGTCTTTCTGGTACTGGCCGCACAATATGAAAGCTGGGCCACGCCATTTGCCGTTATCCTATGCGTCCCGCTGGGCATTTTTGGTGCCATGGCGTCGCAATGGATGCGAGGCATGGATAACAATGTCTATGCGCAAATTGGATTGGTTATGCTCATTGGTCTGGCTGCCAAGAATGCCATCATGATCGTGGAATACGCCAAGGAAAAACATGAAGAAGGCATGTCGGTCAAGGATTCGGCCATGGCTGCCGCATCTCTCCGTTTCCGGCCTATTCTGATGACATCCTTTGCCTTTATTCTGGGTGTTATTCCTCTTGTTTGGGCCATGGGTGCTGGTTCATCCAGTCGTCACGCACTGGGAACGTCGGTTTTTGGTGGAATGCTTGCGGCGACTATTTTGGGTGTGCTGATTATTCCGGCCCTGTATACGGCGATTCAGGGAGCTGGTGGAAAACTGAGTCAGAAAATTCGAAAGACTCGCCCGCCCGAGGAACCTGAAAGTTAGCGAGTGCGTCTCTATTGAAAGAATAAAAGGGCTGTCTGAGAAGACAGCCTTTTTTCTTATGCGGCACCATGTCAAGAACTCCCTTTCTTCGTTGTTTTCTCTTTAATTAGGCCAGGCTTCACCCTCGCCTTATGGCGTATTAGTAATGT